>CALJBF010000227.1 GCA_938027385.1 uncultured Porphyromonadaceae bacterium
CTTTTCTTGCCGACGCGCTGCTCAGGGCGCGACAGACAGCAGTCACTGCCCCAGGCGGTGAAGGACTGCCGCTGTCGGCCAACTCACGCGACGTCGAGTCATATATCGCAATCGTGCTGCAGCTTGAGTCGGAGGAGGCGCCGGTTCCCTCTTTCGCCGCAGTGCTTTCGCGGCGCGGTGACCTGGCCGCCGTGTCGGTGCCGCAGTCGCGCCTCGACGAACTGCTGAGCGCGCCGGGAGTCCTGCGTATGGAATCGGGCGTATGCGCCGTGCCTGTCATGGACGAGGCGCGCAAGATGTGCGGTCTCCAGCAAGTACTCGACATGCCGGGCCATTACCGCGGACGCAACGTGGTGGTGGGGTTCACCGACATCGGTTTCGACCCCAATCATGTCAACTTTCTTGGCAGCGACGGCAGTTCGCGTGTCAGACGCCTCGTAAACTACCGTGGTTCGGCACTGTTGCCCGACCGCCTGACATCAGCCGCGGAAATCACGTCATGGACAACCGACGACGATGCCAACTGGCACGCGACCCACGTGGGCGGCATCCTCGCCGGCAGTTACGAGGCCAACGGGTACTATGGCGTGGCACCCGGAGCCCATATCGTCGCAACAACGAGTCCTCTCGACGCCGGTTACCTGCTGGCGGGGTGCGAGGAAGTTGTAGCCTATGCCCGCGAACAGGGCGTGCCTGCGGTCATCAACATGTCAATCGCCTCGTCAGTCGGCAGCCACGACGGCACATCGCTGTTCAACCGGTATCTCCAGCGTGTGGCTGATGACGCCGTGGTGTGTGTGTCGGCGGGAAACAGCGGCTACAAGTGGACCGGCTGCATCCCCTTCACCACCACCCCCGAAAAGCCGAAAGTGCAGGCACTTTTCAGGGAATGTCCGTTCTCCACACCTTACGAGGCAAAGGGCATAGCCGACATGTGGAGCCTGACCGACAGACCATTCAGTGTAAGAATACTCATATACGATGCCCTGGACAAGAAGTTCGTCGGCTCGATCGACACACATGATTTTACCGCCGGAGAGACCCGGACCGTGGCGGCAACGCCCGACATGGCCCCGGCGTATGGCATAACGCCCGACGAAACGCTTGCAAGGTATTTCGCCTCGGCGCGCGTGGTGCTGTCAAGCGAGGTCAACCCGTACAACAACCGTTTCAACAGCGTGCTGAGTTTCGAGTGGCGCAACCGGCCTGAGCCAGAGGGCGTCACCACCGGCCATTACTGGCTCGGCATCGAGGTGACACCCGCCCAGGGCGAGACGGTGCGTATGTTCGCCTCCGACCGCATACAGTTCATGCGTCCGGGCACAGAATATGATCCGGAGTTCAGCAATGCCTGGTCGATCAACGACCTGGCCTGCGGCGACGGCATAGTGGCCGTGGGCGCCGTGACCTCACGCGTCAAATGGCCCTCAGACGGCGAGGAGTATGTAGCCGGGCCGGCCGAGTCAGTGGGCAAGGTCGCGGAGTTCTCAAGTTTCGCCACGCTCGACAACGGCAAGGTGCTGCCGGACATCTGCGCCCCGGGAGCCGCCGTGGTCTCGTCAATCTCTACCCCGTATGTGAATGCGAATCACGGCACTGACGGATTCTGCAGTGTAGTGACAGCGGGGGACCGTAAGAATTACTGGCGCAACGCATCCGGCACCTCCATGTCATCGCCTTACACCGCCGGGGTGTTCGCCCTGATGTTCGAGGCCAATCCTGACCTCACACCGGCCGAGGCCATCGACATCGTGAGCCGCACAGCCATAGCGCCCCCTGACAACGACAGGCGCTGGGGTCACGGGATGCTCGACGCATACGCTGCCGTGAAAACGGCACTTGAGGCTACCGGAATCCGCGGCATCGGAGCCGACAGCGATATCCCCGCCGACATCGTGGGCGCCGGAAACGGCATCTGGATCGTAAGAGGCTACGGCATGCCCGTAGCAGATGTGGCCGTGTATGACATGCAGGGGCGCGCCGTATCGCCCCGGATAACCCCCGGCGCCGACACCGCCACAATCGACATGAACCACCTCCCGGCGGCCATATATCTCGTGACGGCAGATGTTGCCGGTACAACCGTATCTCGGAAAATCGCTGTCAGATAAACCGGTGTCATCAAGCCGAGACCGCTTACAGCTACACCCCTCACGGATACAAGTTGTGCAATTGCGAAGAATTATGTAATTTTGCCCAAAATTTGTTATGAAGAATGTAATTGTCAGGTCTCTGACCGGAATACTGTATATAGCCGTAATTGTCGGCGCCATCCTTGGCGGCAGCTGGTGGTTCTGGGCGCTTGCCGTGATATTCGGTGTGCTGGGCATCAGCGAGTTCAACCGCATCTCGAACCGTGGACATGTATCGAACACCACGACCCTGCTCGACATGGTCGGGGCGGTGCTTCTGATTTCGGCATCGGCGTTCCAGTACGATGTTTCCATGCCTGGCCATGTGTTCGCGTCGTGGACGGTGCCCACATTCATCTTCGCCTATATCGTCTACCTGCTGGTGCGGTTCATCAGCCAGCTGTATATCCAGGACGGCAATGCCCTTGTTCACTACGCCAACTCCATGATGGGTCAGATGTATGTGGCCCTGCCGATGGCACTGATGTGCGCCCTCTACGGCATTGCCGGCAAGTATATCGTCATGGGTATGTTCGTGATGATCTGGCTCAGCGATACCGGCGCGTTCTGCGTAGGCTCGCTGATCGGGCGCCACAAACTGTTCGAACGCATCTCGCCCAAGAAATCATGGGAGGGCTTTTTCGGCGGCCTGCTGTTCTGCATCCTTGCCGGAGTGCTCTATTTCTACGGTTTCGGCGCGTATTTCCCCGGCATGAATGTATGGGAGCTTGCGGGCCTCGGCGCAATAATCTGCGTGTTCGGTACCTGGGGCGACCTTGTGGAGTCGCTTGTGAAACGCACCCTCGGCGTGAAGGATTCGGGCAACCTGCTCCCGGGTCACGGCGGCATACTTGACCGCATCGACTCACTGCTGCTCGTGGCACCGGCGACACTCGCGTACATACTCGCCCTCATCGCATTCCACTATTGATACAACCTGTAACCCAAAAGCCATTATGAGCGAACGATATATGATGCGCGGCGTATCGGCCGCCAAAGAGGATGTGCATTCGGCAATCCGCAACATCGACAAGGGCCTTTATCCCAAGGCATTCTGCAAGATAATCCCCGACCTGCTCGGCGGCGACCCCGAATGGTGCAACATCATGCACGCCGACGGCGCAGGCACCAAATCGTCGCTCGCCTACGCCTACTGGCGCGAGACCGGCGACCTCTCGGTATGGAAAGGAATAGCCCAGGACGCCCTGATAATGAACCTCGATGACCTGCTCTGTGTCGGCGCCACCGACAACATACTGGTATCATCGACAATTGGCCGCAACAAACGCCTCATCCCCGGCGAAGTAATCGCCGCCATCATCAACGGCACGGAAGACCTGCTGGCCTCGATGCGCGAGATGGGCGTGGGCATAT
This sequence comes from uncultured Porphyromonadaceae bacterium, assembly GCA_938027385.1. GTDB lineage: Bacteria > Bacteroidota > Bacteroidia > Bacteroidales > Muribaculaceae > UBA7173. Next base: position 3,507 of record CALJBF010000227.1, read on the forward strand.
ACTCGACCGGCGGCGAGACAGCCGACGTGGGCGACCTGGTACGCACCATCATCGTGGACTCGACCGTGACATGCCGCATGCGCCGCGCCGATGTAATCGACAACGCCAACATCCGTCCCGGCGACGTGATCGTGGGTCTCGCATCGTTCGGACAGGCCACCTACGAAGACTCCTACAACGGCGGCATGGGCAGCAACGGCCTCACTTCGGCCCGTCATGATGTGTTCAACAAGACAGTGGCCGAGAAATATCCCGAGACCTACGACAACGCCATCGACGAGGAACTTGTGTACTGCGGCGGTGTCGGCCTCACCGACAAAGTGGACGGGGTAAGCGCAGACGCCGGCCATCTCGTACTCTCGCCCACCCGCACCTACGCCCCGGTAATCAAGAAGATATTCTCGGAGATGCGTGCCGACATCCACGGCATGGTGCACTGCACCGGCGGCGCGCAGACAAAGGTACTGCATTTCGTCGACGGCGTGCATGTGGTAAAGGACAACATGTTCCCCGTTCCGCCGCTGTTCGCCCTGATACAGAAACAGTCGGGCACCGACTGGCGCGAGATGTACAAGGTGTTCAACATGGGTCATCGCATGGAAATCTACCTCTCACCCGAAAACGCCGCCCGCGTCATGGAAATTTCCGAAAGTTTCGGAATCCCTGCACGCGTGATCGGCCGCGTCGAGGCCTCTGACAAGACCTCGCTCACCATCACCTCCGAGTACGGTACTTTTGAATACTGAACCACTCCCGAATCCTGACCGTTTTCCACCGGTAACGGAGGCCACTGTATGAAACGACGCCACATATCCCTGCTGTCAGTCGCGGCATTGGCCGCGGCCATGTTTCTCGGTGCCTGCGGCAAAAGCGGGAAACCGGCCGAGACAGCACCGGCCGCCGTGGCGCATCCCCTGCCCGACACGCTCAGGGTGGCCACGCTTTACAGCCCTACGTCATACTTCATGTACCGCGACGAGGAGATGGGATATGACTATTCGCTCATCAGCCAGTTCGCCCAGGACAAAGGGATAGCCATCGACCTGACCGTGGCGCCGAGCCTGCAGGCCATGATAGAACTGCTCGACTCGGGGCGCGTCGACATTCTGGCATACGAGATTCCGGTCACCGCCGAATTCCGCAAGAAGGTGATAGCCTGCGGCCCCGAGGTGCTCACGCATCAGGTGCTGGTGCAGCCCCGGCAGAAAGGTGACTCGCTCATCACCGACGAGACCCAGCTCATAGGGCGCGATGTCTATGTGGAGGCTGACTCGAAATACGACTTCCGCATGCAGAACCTCAACGAGGAACTCGGCGGAGGCGTGAACATCCACAAGATTGACCGCGACACCCTTGTGGCCGAAGACCTGATAGAGATGGTGTCGACAGGCGAGATTCCGCTCACCGTTGTCGACAGCGATATCGCACGCCTCAACAAGACCTATTACCCCGATCTGGATGTATCGCTGGCGCTGAGTTTCGACCAGAAATCGTCGTGGGGCGTGGGCCTTGACAAAGACTGGCTCGCAGACTCGATAGACACCTGGCTTGCCTCCGAGACCCCCAGCCGTCGCAACATCGACCTGCTGAAACGCTATTTCGAACTGGCCAAGAACGGCGCGCCGCAGAAAATCAACATAGATTTCTCGAAGGGCAGAATATCGCCTTACGACGAGATGTTCCGCCGCCATGCCAAGGCCAACGGGCTCGACTGGCGCATACTTGCCGCGCAAGGGTATTGCGAGAGTCAGTTCCGCAACGATGTGGTGTCGTGGGCCGGCGCCCGCGGACTCATGCAGCTGATGCCCACCGCCGCACGCGCCTATGGACTCACCGAGGCCACCATCACCGACCCAGATGCGAGCATAGGCGCCGCCGCACGCATAATGCGCGACCTCGACAGGATACTTGCCAAAAAAGTGACTGACCCGAAAGAGCGCCGCAAATTCGCCATCGCGGCCTATAACTCGGGCATGGCCCATATTCTCGACGCCATCGCGCTGGCCGCCAAATACGGCAAAGACCCGCAGGTCTGGGAAGGTAACGTGGAATCGGCTCTGCTGATGAAGGCCAACCCAGAATACTATAGAGACCCCGTGTGTAAATATGGATATTTCCGCGGCCGCCAGACCGTAGACTACGTTCAGAAGGTCATGGCGTTCTACAACCGCGCATCCGCCAAAATAAAAGAATAAGTGACTGTTCCGTTAAAGAATCGGACATGATTCAAACCACATGCTCTCCGCGGCTGTTGATATTGTGCGGACATGTTTTTCCGTTTTCAGTTCATCCCGGTTCTCCGTCTCCCTCCGGAACCACAACAGTTGATTTCACCCATAAAAACAGGATATGAAAAAACAGTATCTTTCAATCGCCGTGGCGAGTGTGCTCGCCGCATCGACCCTCACATCATGCATCGGCTCGTTCGCCCTCACCAACAAGCTCCTGGCATGGAACAACCAGGTTAGCAACAAATTCGTCAACGAGCTTGTATTCTTCGCATTCTGGGTTATCCCCGTGTATGAGGTCAGCTGCCTGGCCGACGTGCTGGTCATCAATTCAATCGAGTTCTGGAGCGGCACCAACCCCATCGCCCAGGGCAAGAGCTACATCGACGGCCAGGACGGCCGCTATCTCGTGGAATGCGACGGCAAAGGCTACACCATCACCTCGATGAACGACCAGTCGCAGGTGCGCCTCGACTTCGACCCGGCCGACAAGTCGTGGAGCTACACCGCCAACGACGAGACCGTGAAGTTCATGACATTCATCGACGACACCCACGTCAACATGATCCAGCCCGACGGCACCATGGCCCCCGTGGAACTCTCGGAGAACGGCCTCATGGCTTACCGCCAGAGCGCCTCGGCGCAGCTCTACACCGCCCGCTGAGACTCGTCTCACAATCCTATCCACAATACCTGAATTTATATTAAAACCGACAACGGCGCCCAAACAATTGTGTCTGAGCGCCGTTTTACGTGTGTGGTGTATCCGGCCCGGATGTGTCCGCACCCCCGCGACGGGCCACGCCATCCCCACCCCATTAAATTAATTTAATAAAATAAGGCAAACGCTTGTGAGACTCACGGGAAAAAGATAACTTTGCCTAACAGCAAGACCTGACTCACATCAGAAACAAGACAAAAGGAATATAATTAATATCTTCTCAATATGGAAAACGAAGAACTGCTGA
>CALJBF010000228.1 GCA_938027385.1 uncultured Porphyromonadaceae bacterium
ACATCATCACCGGTACCGGCAACATCAAGTACATCAACGTGCCCAAGCCCGAACTCCCCGCCGAGTTCGAACAGTATTCGCCCAAATCCGACTCGCGCGCACGTGTCTCGGGCACCACCGTAACCGGCACGCTCACCACCGAATACACCTTCGTGCCGCAGAGCGTTGGCGACTTCAAGATTCCGGCACAGACTTTCGTATATTTCAACCCCGCCACAAAGCAGTATGTGACGCTCAGCGCCCCGGCCTATGAGCTGAAGGTGGCCAAAGGCTCGGGCGTGACGACTTCGGGCGAACAGCATGACATCCAGGCCAAGAACACCGACATCCTGCACATCAGGCCGGGTGCCGACAAGACCTCGCGCGAATTCCGCCCCGTCACCTCGGAATGGTGGTACTGGAGCATCTACGGCCTGCTTGCGCTGGCCCTGGCCGGAGCCATAGTGGCCAGCCGCCGCAACGCCGCCCTTAACGCCGATGTGGCAGGCCGACGCCTGGCCAAGGCAAACAAGACAGCGCGCCGCCGCCTGAAAAAGGCCGAGACCGCCATGCGCGACCGCCAGCCCGACACATTCTACCAGGAACTGCTCAGCGCCGTATGGGGCTATCTCAGCGACAAGCTCAACATCCCCGGATCGCAACTCAACCGCCAGAACATCGTGGCCGCCATGCAGCAGCGCGAGATGCCGGCCGAGAGCACCGACCAGGTGATAGCACTGCTCGACCAGTGCGAGATGGCACGCTACACCCCCGGCTCGGCCGACGACCAGGCCATGCGCCAGACCTACGACGAGGCCACGGCTACCATCAACAGTCTTGAGAAACTTAAGATCAAACGGGTAAGCTGACCCGTGTGCGACATCACGCATTCACCAACAGGATTAACCATGTCAACAGACACTATGCGACATATATTCACAGCCCTGCTCGCCGCAGTGGTCTCACTTGCCGCCCTGACGGCTCAGGGTGCCCCCGCCAAGGCCCAGGCCGACTCACTTTCGGTCAGCCGGCTGGTTGCGGCGGCAGACTCGGCATACTCGGGCGACAACTTCCAGCTCGCCCAACAACTCTATACCAAAGCCATGCACGACGGCGCCCCATCGGCCACACTGTTCTATAATCTCGGTAACACCTATTACCGCCAGGGGAACCTCGGCATGGCCGTGGTGTGCTATGAACGCGCCCTCAGGCTCGATCCCACCGACGAATACGCCCGCGCCAACCTTGAGTTCGTGCAGACCAAGCTCACCGACCGCCAGATCGATGACGGCTCGATAATGACCAAAATCAAAGACGGCATAGTGCAGACATTCCGCGCCAACACCTGGGCCTGGATCGCCGCCATACTTTTCGCGCTGTTCATCGGCTGCGCCGCCGTGTACCTCTTCGCCGTGGCAGTGCCAGTGCGCAAGGCCAGTTTCTTCGGGGGCGGGATAATCTTCCTGCTCACGGGGTGCTGTGTCATCATCAGTTTCGCGGCCGCCAACCGTGTCACCGCGCACGACGAGGCCATAATCCTCCCCCCGGCGGCACAGCTCTCCACCACCCCGCGCGAGGCACGCAACCAGTCGGAACAGGCATTCCTGCTCCACGAGGGCACCAAAGTGGTCATCGTCGACTCCATCGCCACCCCTGCCGAAGGAAAATGGTACGAAGTGCGCGTAGGGGCCAAGGAACGCGCCTGGATCAAGGCCGCCGACGTGGAACGCATCTGAAACGCATCCACATGCCCCGGCACCGACAGTGCGGGCGCATGCCCTGAAAAATATCTTTGCATATTTTGTGACGAGTAAGCGGTTGAATTGCCTTTCTTTATAAAAGTTTATGCAGGCGATGTGTTATTAAACACATTAAAACTATTTGGTAAACTCGAAAAATTACCATAAATTTAGCACCAAATAATATACTCAACCCAAAAATCCCACAACTATGACAAAGACGATCACATTCAACGACCTCCGTCGCCTCAAAGACGCACTGCCCGACGGAGCAACCCACCGCATCGCCGACAAACTGAATATCACCGCACAGACCGTGCGCAACTACTTTGGTGGCTCGAACTACGAGTTCGGCAAAAACTGCGGCGTTCACATCGAACCGGGTCCCGACGGCGGCATCGTCGTGCTCGACGACACCACCATCTACGACATGGCAGTGGAAATCCTCCAGGAAGAGGAGGCTAAAAAAGAGGCGTAACCGCCGCCACCAGCAAACTTCCGGGCTCCCGTAACCGTGTGCCCCGGACAACCAACCCATAAAGGCGTTGTACCGCGTTCACTCCGAGCCGGCACGACGCCTTTCCCATTAGGGCGCCCCGTCAAAACCAACAATTCGGGTGCCGCTGTTGTTACAATTATGCGATACCGCCGCGCTACATGCCGTATCCGCCTCATCACAGAGATTCATCCGATTTATGGACGATATAGTAATCATTCTTATCCTCATTCTTCTCAACGGCGTTTTCTCGATGTCTGAGATCGCCCTTATATCGGCACGCAAGTCACGTCTTGCATCTGATGCCAAAAACGGCAGCCGCGGTGCCCGCGCAGCGCTGAAACTCGCCGAGGAACCTGACCGGTTTCTTTCCACCATACAGATAGGCATAACACTGATCGGCATCCTCACCGGTCTGTATTCCGGCGCCGCTCTGGCCGAGGATGTGGGGCGCATGCTGCAGAACTGGGGCATGGCACCGCGTACCGCACACAATGTGGGGCAGACAGCGATTGTGGCGGTAGTGACCTACCTGTCAATCGTGGCGGGCGAGCTTGTGCCAAAACGCATCGGGCTGGCGGTGGCGAATCCCGTTGCCCGGGCCATAGCGCGCCCGATGCATCTGCTGTCGGTGATAGCCATGCCGGCGGTGTGGCTCCTTTCGGCGTCGACATCGCTGATAGTGAAGATTATCGGCCTGAAAAGCGACAGCTCGGGCGTGACCGAAGACGAGATAAAATCGCTCATCAAAGACGGCACCGATGCCGGCGAGGTACGCAAAGTCGAGCAGAACATCATGGAACGCGCGCTCGTGCTTGGCGACCTGCGCGTGTCGGCAATCATGACACCCAAGCCTGACATCATCGCCCTGCGCCTCGACATGACAGCCGCCGAGGTGAAAGAGCGTATCGCCGGCGAACTGCACAACACCTACCCTGTCTATTGTGACAAGTCGATGAAATCGATGTGCGGTGTCGTCTCGCTGAAACAGCTCATACTCACCATCGGCTCGCCTGATTTCGTACTGGCCGATGTGGTGTCGCAGCCTGAATATTTTCCTGAGACAATGAATGTCTACGATGCCCTCGACCGCATGAAGAACCGCAGTGTGCATTTTGCCCTGGTATGCGACGAATTCGGCGAGATGACCGGTGTCATGACGCCGGGCGACATACTCGACGGCCTTGTCGGCGCAATGCCGCAACAGACCGTGATGCCCCCTGTCACCCCTGCCGGCAGCGATAATGAATGGAGCGTGGATGCCCAGATGCAGTTCTATGACTTTCTGAGCCACTTCGGTCTTGAGGAATTCTACATCCCCTCGCACTACTCAACTCTGGGCGGTTTCATGCTGGAGGAACTGCGTCACCTACCTGCGCCCGGCGAAACCGTGAAATGGAACGGCATTTGTTTCCGCGTCATCTCGGTAGACGGTGCCCGCATTGAGCGCGTGCTTGTCACCCTGCCGCCATCCCCGGCCACCGCCTGAAAACACTGTCGAGTCCCCGGCCAACGATGTTGTCCCTGCATCTAATCAATATTATTTATCTCATAGCATATATTTCACGGAAACTGCGTATATTTGCCGGTGATTCTGCGATGGATCACTAATACCCCTAAGATCATCAAAACGGAACCGGCGGATTTTTCGCGCCGGGAACTTATCAGCTGTAAGACAGACATGAGAAACAAGTTTATCAGAGTGCGCGCATGCGCGCTGGCACTGGCGTGGTGTGCAATGCCGATAGCGGCGATGGGCGCCGACACCCCCGCATCAGAGTTCATGACCGATGTCGACCTGCACGGCGGCATTGTCAACGACCTCAGCGAATCGGCAAAGATCAAGCTTGCCGAACCGCGTTTCGGCTACGTCAACATCTCGGGCATAACGGATATGCCCCAATCGAAAACCGACGAGCTGCAGGCGTGGCTGGAGTTCAGCGACGGCGAGGGAAACTATTTCAAAAAGCGCATACTCACGGCGGCACAGGGGTCAAGCTCGCTCGGATACCCGAAGAAAAACATCAAATTCGACCTGTGCGAAGATGAATGGGAAGGCGACGACACCACCGACGTCACATTCGGCGGCTGGGTGAAACAGGACGGTTTCCACCTCAAGGCATATTTCATAGACTATTTCCGTGGTGTGGGTGCGGTGTCGTACAAAATCTTCGACGACATCACCGCCGACCGCGGCGACATGGCGCATCCCTGGCAACGTGCCGACGTGGCCGATGCCGACGCGAAAGCGCTGTGTCACCCCGAGGGCTTTCCGGTAGCCGTATATCTTAACGGCGATTTCTACGGCGTTTATGCCTGGCAGCTCAAGAAACACCGCAAGAATATGGGGATGGACAAGAACACGGCCACACACATACATCTCGACGGCGAGATTACAACCGTGTCGCTGTTCAACGGCACCATAGACTGGACAAAATTCGAGGTGCGCAACCCGAAAGGGCTTGTGTGCATGGATGGCACCAAGTATGACGGCGAAAATCCGCGCGAGCTGATCGACGCCACCGCCGCGGCTTATGACCCCGACAATGAAGACCATGTGCTCACCGCCGAGGTCAAGAGCTATATAACCACCCTCAGCCATTACTGCCCGGCTCTCAACCGCATCCGGCGTTCGGGAAAGACACCCGCCGAGATACGTGCCGAATTCGGGAAACGTTTCGATGTAGACGGATTCATCGACTACACCGTGTTCTCGTCAGTGACGAACAATGTAGACGGCTGGTGGAAGAACTGGCAGTGGATCACATACGACGGCGTGAAATGGTTCGTCGAGCCGTATGATCTCGACATGACATTCGGCAACGTGTCGTTCGGCACATTCGTCTCTCCGCCCGAATACAACTGGTACTATTCTGACCCCAACCAGCGTTTCCGCCTCGATGTGGGCCCGGCATATTACCTCAACGAATATTATGCCGACGACCTCGACCGCCGCTATGCCTCCCTGCGCGAAAGCGGCGCTATAACCGCCGAGGGGATATACTCGAAAATCGAGGAGTGGCACGCCCGTGTCGGCGAAGAAATGTATGAGCGCGAATATGCCCGCTGGCCCGAAAGCATGTGCAACCGCGACATGGTGGTGGCGGCCAACTGGGAATGGATCGGCACCTGGAACGGATTCCAGAATTATGCCGACTGGAACAGGGCGAAACTCTATCAGGCCGGTGAAATCTGCCGCGCCAACAACATGCTGTGGCGCGCGAAACGGGCCATAAAGGGGGAATATCCCGTTCGGCAGGCCGGATACCGCGACGGTCTTGACCGTATCGGCGACTGGATAACACGCCGCATCGAGATGGAAGACCGGCTGTGGAACTACACCACCGGTGGGGTCGACAATATCGCCACAGACCACACACCGGCGACCGTACAGGCCGTCTACAACGTGCAGGGGATGCGTCTGGGCGCCATGCAACCGGGTGTCAACATCGTGGTTTACAGTGACGGAAACGTGCGCAAGGTCATGCGGTGACCCCGTAGCGGGGATGAACCATCACTCGGGACCGGCTGTTTTAGTGGTGGCTCCTGTTACGAGCCTCAATCACAAACCACTAAAAACATCCAAACCATGCTGAAGACCGATTATAAATTCGGAGAGGTATTCCCTCTTGCCTCTCAGGTTAAGAAAAACGAGTCAAAAGTCGAATTCCAGGACATTATGAATAATAACAACGGCGGGGTGGCCCTGCTTGCGTTCAGTGCCGGACAGGATCTGACATCGCATCTCGCTCCCGCCGAGGTGATGGTACTGGTACTCGAAGGAGAGGTAATCTTCACCATGATTGACCGTCCGCTCCACCTCCATGCCGGCGAGTTCTTCCTTATGGGCAACGGCGTGCCCCATTCGGTACATGCCGTGACCGACGCAAAAGTAATGCTTGTGAAAATCAAACAGGACTGAAAACTTCGTAAAACCGCGCCGCAATGCATACGCATCCATTGCAAGATCACTACATGTAACACTATCACTTACGAAGGAAGTCAATGCATTAAAAAGAACGAGGTCGGGCCATAGAATCCCACCTCGTTTTTTATCAATGGGAAAATTGGTAATTGATGACGGAAAATCGGTATGAAACAGCCGGGGATAACCCCTAACTTTGCAGTCAGTAAAACAATAATATTCTACGAGTATCAAAAACAGTCATGACAATGACGACCAATCAAACAAGCAAGATTATGAACGACTTGAACCGGAATAAGTCACTTGCTCCGACTGAGCCACTGACTCTGACAGAAGAATGGGATAAGACCTTCCCGAAAAGTGATAAAGTTGACCATAAAAAGGTTGAGTTTGTGAATCGCTACGGCGTCACGCTCGTTGCTGACATGTACACTCCTAAAGGAGCTACCGGCAAACTGGCGGCGATAGCCATCAGCGGACCTTTCGGAGCTGTGAAGGAGCAGGCAAGCGGTCTTTATGCACAGCAGCTTGCCGAGAAAGGCTTTCTTACGATAGCTTTCGACCCCTCGTTTACTGGCGAAAGCGGAGGTATGCCCCGTCGTGTCGCATCGCCCGACATAAACACGGAGGATTTCTGTGCGGCTGTCGATTTCCTGGTCACGCAACCGAATGTAGATTCCGCTAAAGTCGGGGTGCTGGGTATCTGCGGATTCGGCGGTTTCGCACTGAGCGCGGCAGCCAATGACACACGCATCAAAGCCACCGTCGCATCCACCATGTACGATATGTGCCGTGTCACGGCCAACGGCTATTTCGACAGGAATGACAACGCCGATGCCCGCTATGCCTATAAGGAAAAGATGTGTGCGCAGCGTACCGAAGACTACGTATCAGGCCGCTATATGCGTGATGGCGGTGTCGTAGACCCGCTGCCTGCCGATGCCCCGGAGTTCGTAAAACGCTACTTCGACTACTATAAGACACCGAGAGGTTTCCATCCGCGTTCAGGCAATTCAACCGACGGCTGGAACATAACATCGTTCCTCCCGTTCATCAATTTCACGCTACTTGACCGAATCGGTGAAATCCGCAATGCCGTGATGATACTGCACGGCGAGAAAGCCCACTCGCTTTATTTCGGTGAAGATGCTTTCAAGCGTCTTCAGGGCGACAACAAGGAACTGCTCATAGTAGCCGACGCCGACCATACCGACCTGTACGACAATCTCGAAAAGATACCTTTCGACCGGATTGCGACATTCTTCAACAACAGAATGAAATGACGACTGCCGAATTTTTTGAACTGATGGACTCCGGAACTACTGTTGTCGCCGGGTCCTCGGCTCATTAAATGATGCACCGACTCTTTGAGAGTGTTTAAAAATCATTGGTGTCCGGTAAAATCTGGCACATGAACGCGAAACACAAGCCATGCAGTGGCCTGGAATCTTGCGCCGCGATGCGGCTTGTGCTTCTCGTTCTCGAGGATAATCAGTAATTTGGACTTGTTTATCGAACAGCAATATTTAAAAATAAGTAACTGGTCGAAATTATTTTAATGTTTGTTCGAGAGAAATTTTCAGAAGATTTTTCTCGATGAAGAAGGAGTGTAGCGAGCTACACGACTGATGAAGAGAGGAAAAGATTCAAAAATTTCGCCGAAGAAACATTGAAATAATCTGACCGGTAACTATAAAATAATTTTGAACAGTTACTTAAATGTTAAACAGCCTCTTATTTTTGACGTAGGGATGCAAGATATTGTTTCGGCGACATTCCTGTGTGGGTCTTGAACATCCGCGTAAGATGCTGAGGGTACTCAAAGCCGAGTTCATAGGCCGCCTCGGCGACAGTCAGGCCCGATGCGATAAGGCTTTTGGCTCTCTGTATAACATGGTCACGGATACAGTGGCTTGCGTTCTCACCTGTCAGACGTTTTATGACGTCACTGAAATAGTTGGCCGACATACACAGAGCCTCGGCACAGACCTGTACGGTCGGTATGCCCTCTTTCAGCTGTCGTTTTTCGGAATACCAGTTGTGCAGGAATTCCTGAAAGCGCATCAGCAGGTCGCTGTATTCAACCTTTCGCGTCATGAACTGCCGGTTGTAAAATCTCTCGCTGTACATCATAAGCAGGTTCAGATAGCCGACAAGTATATAATCCTGCTCGATGTCGTGCGGATTGTTCAATTCATGCTGTATCTGCCGAAGAATAGACTCCATGAACTCATATTCCTCGCGCGACATATGCAGCGCCTCGTTTACACTGTAATTAAAGAATGTGAGGCGCTGTATCTCTTTTTCGAGGTGTGTGCCGTGGAGAAGGTCGGGATGGAACAGCAAGGCCCAACCCCCGATTGATGAGTAAGTTCCGTCGTCTTCCTTGCCGCCAATCTGCCCGGGAGCGACACATATCAGTGAACCGTCTTTATAGTCATACCGGCCACACCCGTAAACAAGCTCGTGATTGTTCTTGTCTTGAAAGAACATACCATAGACCCCGTAATTATTCAGACTGCTCCGTATCGGGGACACCTCTGAGTAATTGATGACACAAATAAGCGGATGGGGAGATTCCGTGCCGACCCATCTTGCGTAGTCATTGACATTATTGACTTTGAGTATATTGCTCATTTGTGGTGTACACTGCTGATTGACAGGTGTAAAGTTAACAAAATTTCCTGACATATCGTGTTGTTACCCTCCTGGATCCAGTGAAATTTGCAATCCTGGCCCATATTTACAGCCTTTGCCGTGGGCTTGCTTTTTTGTCCCCGGATTTATTCGGATTCCTCAAGTGACGGGGATCGCCGGTATATGATTGGCATTACCGGTTGCCGAATTCCTGACCTCGGCCTGTATCGTGATTTTTGCTGTTAGCTCCAACCGCGATAAGAAACTGAAAAATTGGTAATTCATGCCAAGAAATTGCCATCTTGATTTGATTGGCCGATTGTAATTTTGCATTGAGAAACAACTCAAAGTCTTAACCGATTTTTTGACATAAAATAAATACACATGAAAAAGTTGATTTATCTGATGATGTGTCTGGGATTGTCGTTGACATCCAGCGCGTGCAACACCGACAGTGACGGCCCTCAAATGGAGCAGCCCGAAGAAATCAATCCCGCTAATCCGGATTTCGGAAAGACACTTATTGTCTATTACAGTTATACCAACAACGTGCATACAATCGTGAACGATTTACGCACAAAAATTGATGCGGATGTCGTAAGGGTGGAACCGGCTGAGAAAGGTCTTGACTATGCCGCCAACAATTACGCCATCGGCAGCGCGCTAATCGCAGGCATCCGTGATAACCCTAATGACGCAAGCTCATACCCTGCAATCGACCCCGTGAATGTCGATTTGTCGCAGTATTCCACCATTATAGTCGGAACTCCGCTTTGGTGGAGCAATATGGCGGCTCCCATGCAGACTTTCCTGTTCCAGCATGGACAAGAGATGGCCGGAAAGAATATCGGTCTGATTGTGTCGAGCGGCAGCAGCGGTATCAGCGGTGTGGAAACCGATGCAAAACGCCTGATTGCAGGTGGGAACTTTATCTCGCCGAGTCTGTGGATACGCAGTTCGCAGACTTCCAATGCCGGCACATTGATTGACAACTGGCTTAAAGAAATTGATTATTCATCCTTAAACACTCCAGATATGAACAATAACCAGATCACTATGAAGGTCGGAGAGAATACAACCCTTACGGCAACCCTCACTGACAATTCATCGGCACGAGCCTTGCTGAAACTGCTCGAATCCGGGCCTGTCACCATCAATATGCACGACTTCGCCAATATGGAGAAAGTCGGTGACCTTCCTGAATCTTTACCCCGCAACGACACCTATTTCACGGCACAGCCGGGTGACCTCGTGTTGTATCTCGGCAATCAGTTCGTTATTTATTACGACAACAACACCTATAATTTTACCCGTCTGGGTAAGGTAAACGGCAATTATACCGGACCTCAGATGAAATCAATACTTGGCAACGGAAACGTGCCAGTAACCCTTTCCGCCGGTGGTTCAAGCGGAATCGCTGATGTCGTGGCAGAAAAACATGAACAGGACGGCAAAGTATATGATCTGAAAGGCAATATAGTCCTCCAATCTTCCGCCAGTCTGTCATCGCTCGCACCGGGTATCTATATTGTAAACGGCAAGAAAACTCTGATGGAAAAACGGTGAAAAATATAAACCCGTTCTCATTGGAATATACGCCTTAACCAGTCCCATCATACAGGTGAGAAGACAGACAGATGCACAACCTTTCGCAACAAGTCGGCATGAAATCGTGCGGCATTATAATTGGATATCTTATATTAACGGTAATGTCAATATCTGCAAAAGAGACAAACGCTATGGAGGCGCCCGGTAAAACGAAATCGGAAACAGCATCAGGTATATATGCAACACGGGTACCGAAACTCCCTATGCAGCCCGACGGCATAGTCCGACTCTCAAGAATCGAGGTATATCCCGAATACCTTGAGGAATATCTCAAAATGGCTGTAGAAGTCGGACAGACATCACTGCTGACCGAACCCGGTGTATTGACGATGTACGCTCTGGCGGAAAAAGACTACCCCAATATCATAACTATATTGGAAACATACGCCAGTCAGGACGCATACAAGTCACACATCGCATCGGCACATTTTCAAAAGTACAAGCAGGGAACCCTGCACATGATAAAGGATCTCCGGCTCCTTGACCAAACAGAATTGAATCCGGCCAATCATATCATAAACTTCATAAGCAAATGATCATTTGATAATATCGGTATCCGGTAATGTTAATGTCTTTACCGGAATATTCAATACCGCACTATACGCAGACAGGGTATGTCCATAAATGAAGTGCACCCCGGAAGTTTCTGTCAAACTTCCGGGGTGTACTTTACGTGTTCCTTTCAGCAGGACGCTATATTATTACATGTTCGATACGCGCTGGAGGTTCTCCTCGTCGTTGAGCTGGTAGTAGATGGTGCGCAGCAGACGGCGGGCATCGTCAAGCTCGTTGTTGAGCTGATAAGCCTTCTCGAGTTTCTCGGCGGCCTGGCGGTAGAGAGGGTTGATCTTCTCGTTGCGCAGGGCGGCGTATTGCTCGTTGGTGAGACCTCCGCCTTCAGCCTGGTCGATAGCCTCGGCCTGCAGTGCCAACTGTATGCCGATCTGGAGGAGAGCGGCGGCGTTGTCGGGATCAAGTTCTACAGCCTTGAGGTAATTGGGCATCACATTGTCCTTGTCTCCCTGGGCATCGGCCAGAATACCTTTCACATAGTAGAGCTGTGAGTTGGTGGGCTCTTTGGCAATGAAGTCGTCGAGGAGTTTCGAGGCCTCGGCAAACTGTTTCTTGTCGATGTAGTTGTTGATGATACGGCCGATGTAGCTTGAATCCTCGGCGCCGTATTTGGGATAAGCCTCGGCTGCTACCTCGGCCATACCCTCTTTGTCATCGATCTGGTAAGCCTCTGAGATGGCGTAGTCGTAAGCCTCTTTCTTGTCATAACCGTTCGCGTAAGCCTTGCGGAAATTCTCGTAAGCCTCTTTGTGTTTGCCTACCTGCGAGTCAGAGATGCCGATGAAGAAACAGAGCTCGCCCCAGAGGTCAGGAGCCAGATTCTTCGCGGTTTCGGCATACAGCGGGTTCTCGCGGTTCTCCACGACGTATGTCCAGGCTTCTGCGGCGCCTTCAGGATCCTGGCCGCCGCTCATATAGTTGCCGGCGTTGATCAGGTTGGTGAAATTGGCTGCCTTGAGCTTGAGGGCGTCTTTAGAGTATTTGGTCTTGACCTTGCCTTTGGCGTCGACAACGGTATCGTTGGCCAGAATCATGTCGGCATATTTATATGCGTCAAGCAGGGCGCGGCCCACGGCTTTCTTGTTGACATCCTCCTTGCCGGCGCTGATGAGCACGTCACCGGCACTGAAGTAATTCACGGCACCGTCGGCGGCAACCTTGTAGGTTTTGGCATCTTTGGCGGTCTCCTCGTTGGTGAACGCAGGTTTCAGTTTCTCGATGGCGGCGGGATAGGCGTCAGGATTGCCTTTCATCTCGCGCTCGACTTCCTTTACGAGCGCAGTCTGGGCCATGGCTGTGCCGGCGGCAAGAAGTGCGGCGCCGACGATGAGAGTTTTTTTCATAGCCATTTCGGGAATTGTTTGGGTTATTGGTTATTTGAAATTGATTTCATTTTTGACGGTGCGTCTCCCCGCGAAACTCCGCGGCGAGACGCACCGGATATGTCATTCGTCAACAGGCTCGTCGTCGACAGGCATGTCATCCTCAGGTTCATCGGCATCGGGAAGATCAAGCGAGTTGTCGGCGGGAAGTTCCTCGGGATTCTCGATGGCTTCAACAGCCTCCTCTTCGGGGTCGGTGGCCACGCAGCATACCGATGCTATCTCGTCGCCACGCTTGGTGAGGTTGATTATGCGCACGCCCTGGGTGGCGCGCCCGAGCACCGAGATATCGGCCACACGCACACGCAGTGTGATGCCCGAGCGGTTGATGATCACGAGGTCGTTCTCATCGGTAACACTCTTGATGGCCACGAGGCGTCCGGTCTTGTCGGTGATGTTCATGGTCTTCACGCCCTTGCCGCCACGGTTGGTGATGCGGTAGGCGTCAAGGAGCGAACGTTTACCGAATCCGTTTTCAGACAATACCATAACATTATGCCCGTCGTCGGGGTTCATGGCGATCATGCCCACCACGTAGTCATCGGGGCCCGAGAGCGTCATGCCGCGCACGCCGGTGGCCACGCGGCCCATCTGGCGCACTGTCTGCTCGTTGAAACGGATGGCGCGCCCCTCGCGGTTGGCCATGAGAATCTCGGCGTTGCCGTCGGTGAGCTCAACGCCGATAACCTGGTCGCCGTCGAGTATCTTTATGGCTTTCTTGCCCTTGATGTTCACACGGGCGTATTCGGCCAGCGAGGTCTTCTTGATCACGCCCCGGCGTGTTGCGAACACCAGGTTGTGGGTCGATGTGAACTCGCTGTCGTCGAGGTTCTTGCAACGGATGAAGGCTGTCACCGAATCGCCCTGCTCGATGTTGAGCAGGTTCTGTATGGCGCGACCCTTGGTGTTCTTGGCGCCCTCGGGAATCTCGTAGACCTTCATCTTGTAGACCATGCCGCTCTGGGTGAAGAAGAGGATGTTGTTGTGCATCGAGGCGGGATAGATGTACTCGATGAAATCCTCTTCGCGAGTGTTCGAGCCGCGCGAACCCACGCCGCCGCGGTTCTGTGCGCGGAATTCGGTGAGCGGCGTGCGCTTGATATAGCCCATGTGCGAGATGGTGATAATCATCTCGTCGTCGGCATAGAAATCTTCGGCGTTGAACTCGCCGGCAGTATAGTCGATGTCGGTGCGGCGTGCGTCGGGATACTTCTCGCGGATCTCGATCAGCTCATCTTTCATGAGCGCGCGGCATACGGCGGGATCGTTGAGAATCTGCTCAAGGCGCTCGATCTGACGCTCGAGTTCCTCATACTGCGCATGCAGCTTGTCCTGCTCCAGTCCGGTGAGCTGGCCGAGACGCATCTCCACGATAGCCTTTGTCTGGGCCTCGCTGAGATTGAAACGCTCCGAGAGGGTCTGGCGGGCAGCGTCGGTAGAGGGAGCATGGCGGATTATGTTGATAACCTCGTCGATGTTGTCTGAGGCAATGATCAGACCTTCGAGGATGTGGGCGCGCTCCTGGGCTTTCTTAAGCTCGAACTGCGTGCGCCGTATGACCACGTCGTGACGGTGGTCGACGAACGCCTTTACTATATCCTTGAGGTTGAGCAGACGCGGACGGCCGTTTACCAGCGCCACGTTGTTGACCGAGAATGCCGACTGCATCGGGGTCATCTTGTAGAGCTTGTTGAGCACCACATTGGCGTTGGCGTCCTGGCGGAGCTTGATGACGATGCGCATCCCCTCGCGGGCATCTGACTCGTCGTTGAGGTCGGCGATGCCGTCGAGTTTCTTCTCGTTGACGAGTTCGGCGATATATTTGATGAGTTCGGCCTTGTTCACGCCGTAAGGAATCTCACGCACGATAATCACCTCATGCTCCTTCTCCTGCTCGATTTCGGCGCGGGCACGGATTACCACGCGGCCACGGCCTGTCTCATAGGCCTCTTTCACCCCGGCATAGCCGTAGATTGTGCCGCCGGTGGGGAAATCGGGCGCGGGCAGATAGTGCATCAGCTCGGGGATGGTGATGTCGGGGTTGTCGATCAGCGCGATACAGGCGTTTATCGACTCGGCCAGGTTGTGAGTGGGCATGTTGGTGGCCATACCCACGGCGATACCCGACGCACCGTTGACCAGCAGGTTGGGTATGCGGGTGGGCAGAACCACCGGCTCCTGGCGGGCGTTGTCGTATGTGGGCTGGAAATCGACTGTATCTGAGTCGATGTCGCGGAGCATCTCCTCGCCGATTTTCTTCAGGCGTACCTCGGTGTAACGCATGGCCGCGGGGCCGTCACCGTCGATCGAGCCGAAGTTGCCGTGGCCGTCGACCAGACACTCGCGCATCGCCCACCACTGGGCCATGCGCACGATGGTGCCGTAGATCGACGAGTCGCCATGCGGGTGATACTTACCCATCACCTCGCCCACGGCGTTGGCGGCTTTCTTGTGGGCCTTGTCAGAGGTGTTACCCATCTCATTCATACCATAGAGCACACGACGGTGAACGGGCTTGAGTCCGTCGCGCACATCGGGGAGAGCACGAGACACAATCACCGACATCGAGTAGTCGATGTAGGCCGATTTCATCTCGTTTTCGATATTGATCTTTATAATGCGGTCTTCTTCCAGCATGTTGAAATGTTGAGAATTTTACTTGTACCTTTCCGACGGCGACGTCTCTGCCGTAGCTGACAGTGCTGTCGCACACCGTTTCACTGGCGCCCTCAGGCGCTCCGTGAGAGGCCTTTCCTCAAGGCCCAAATTTCCTACAAAGATACGCATTTCCCCCGAATATACCGCAATTTCCGCTCCCTTTTTCACCTGCCGGGTACGACTGCCAATCATCGTGCCAAACAAGCTGCCTGGTAGAAATCAGAACTCTATGCCCAGACGAATGGTGGGTCTGATTTCTGTTCCGTGATGACTGCCGCTTACCTCAAATCCCGAGATGCCGCCGTCCGGGCCCCATACCTCTTTATAGTCGTCCATCCGGATGCCGAAAAAAGTAGCTCCCATAGCTAAGTTGATTGCTGTGCGTCGCCCCCAGTTGAAACGGTAGCCTATGGTCGGAGAGAAATACAGCCCCGCGCCACGGGTGAAATTCACGCCTAATTTCATATCTGCGAACGGAGTGAACTTTCCGAACTTAAGGTCGGTGCGAATATCACCGTAAACAGGTAAAATTCGCTTGGGTCTGTTGCCGTTACCTTTAGAAAGCACAGGCTCAAAACCGACACCGCCACCTACGAAAAGATGCGGATTGAACTGATAGCCATGGGTAGTATTTCCTCCAAGCCACACATAAGAATCGGTGGGACCTCCGTAAATGGAAATATCGAGATTGAGAGTCATACTGCAATCGACAAAGCCTCT
>CALJBF010000229.1 GCA_938027385.1 uncultured Porphyromonadaceae bacterium
GTTTCCCCCACATACACGGAACCCGTGCCCATATATCTGACAGACCGGAATGAAGTAATTCCATGGCGCGACATTCAGTTCAGGCAACCCGACATCGACTATCTCAACCGTTTCGCACGAATAAATTTTCTCCAGGATGAAAGAGAACCGGTCGACGACATGCCGTTCAGTTTCCGAGAAAAATCCGTAAACAAAACAATAACAGATAGATAAGATTTTATCAACGTCAAAAAGTTTTCCAAAATAAAAATTTTTCAGCATTATAAGTTGAAAAATTTGCCACTTCTGTAAATTTCGTTACCTTTGCAGACGGTAAGCGGAATCGGAGGAAACTGCCCGTACCGGGTACTCTCCGGCTCCCGCATGCCATGAATACATAACCCAATTATCAGGAAAACTTCAGACACCATGATACAGACTGTATTGAAACGAGACGGCCGCGTTGTCGGGTACAACGAGGAGAAAATCAAGGCCGCCATACGCAAGGCGATGCTCACCACCCCGCTCGGCGAGGACGAGGCACTGCTGCAGAAAATCGCCGACCGTATCGGCATCTCCGGCCAGGAGCAGATGACCGTCGAGGAGATACAGGACCGTGTGGAGTTCGAACTCATGAAGTCGCCGCGCAAAGAGGTGGCAAAAAAATACATCGCTTACCGCGACCAGCGCTCGATAGCGCGCCGCGCTAAGACCCGCGACATTTTCCTGGAGATTATCGAGGCGAAGAACACCGATATTACCCGCGAGAACGCCAACATGAACACGGACTCTCCGGCCGGCATGATGATGAAGTTCGCCTCGGAAACGACCAAACCGTTCGTCGACGACTACCTGCTGTCGGCCGAGGCACGCGATGCCGTGCGCAACGGTTACCTGCATATTCATGACAAAGACTACTACCCCACGAAATCGCTGACCTGCGTTCAGCATCCGCTCGACCACATCCTTCAGCGCGGTTTTGTGGCCGGCCATGGCGAATCTCGCCCGGCAAAACGCATCGAGACAGCTGCGGTAATAGCCTGCATCTCGCTTGAGACAGCTCAGAACGAGATGCACGGCGGTCAGGCCATCCCTGCTTTCGACTTCTACCTGGCGCCGTTTGTGCGTGCGTCATTCATCGAAGAAGTGAAGAAAGTTGAACAGCTGACCGGTCATGACCTGAAACACCTTTACGACGTCAAACTTGACGACTTCTTCAAGAAACCGCTCGACGGACTCGATGGCGAGGAACGCTGGCTTCAGCACGCCGTTAACGCCACGGTAAGCCGCGTACACCAGTCGATGGAGGCGTTCATCCACAACATGAACACCATCCATTCGCGTGGCGGCAACCAGGTCGTGTTCAGCTCGATCAATTACGGCACCGACACCTCGGCAGAAGGCCGGTGCATCATCCGCGAACTGCTGAACTCCACCTACGAAGGTGTGGGCAATGGCGCCACTGCTATCTTCCCCATTCAGATCTGGAAGAAAAAACGTGGCGTAAACTACGTGGATGGCGACCCCAACTACGACCTCTACAAGTTGGCATGCAAGGTAACGGCGCGCAGGTTCTTCCCGAATTTCGTGAACCTCGACGCCACATTCAACCATCACGACAAATGGAACGCCGATGACCCACAGCGCTATCTGTATGAGATAGCCACGATGGGATGCCGCACGCGTGTGTTTGAAGACCGTTTCGGCGAAAAGACCTCGGTAGGGCGAGGCAACCTCTCGTTCTCGACCATAAACATAGTGCGTCTGGCAATAGAGTGCATGAATATCGCCGACCGGGAGGAGCGCATCGAACGTTTCTTCCAGCGTCTTGACTCTCTGCTCGAACTGACAGCCCGACAGCTCTGCGATCGTTTCGATTTTCAGAAATCGGCACTCGTCAAGCAGTTCCCGCTGCTCATGTCGAAACTGTGGGTTCACTCTGACGAACTGCGTCCCGACGAGACCATCGAGCCTGTCATCAACCACGGCACACTCGGTATCGGATTCATCGGTCTGGCAGAGTGCCTTGTGGCGCTTACCGGCAAGCATCACGGCGAAAGTCCCGAGGCACAGCGGCTGGGTCTGCGTATCGTGAGTCACATGCGTTCACGCGCCAACGAGTTCTCGGAGCGCTACAACCACAACTTCTCGATTCTCGCCACCCCGGCCGAGGGCCTATCGGGCAAGTTCACTGCAAAAGAC
>CALJBF010000230.1 GCA_938027385.1 uncultured Porphyromonadaceae bacterium
GTTTCAACCTCTTCACCTCCATCTCGGTAACCGGTAACCCCGCAACCGGCTATTCGTCAAGCCAGGCGCTGGCAGCAATCCCCCGCGTAGCCAAAGAGGCACTCCCCCAGGGCTACGGTTACGAGTATGCCGGCATGACACGCGAGGAAGGCACACAGGGTTCGGGCCAGACAGCCGTCATCTTCGGCCTCTGCCTCCTGTTCGTCTACCTGCTGCTTTCGGCTCAGTACGAGAGCTATGTGGTGCCCTGGGCGGTTATCCTCTCGATTCCGTTCGGCCTCATGGGCTCGTTCATTCTGCTGTGGATCTTCAACCTCGTCTACCTGGGCACAGGCGATGTGGTCAAGATAATCACCAACAACATCTATCTGCAGATCGCACTGATCATGCTTATCGGTCTGCTTGCCAAGAACGCCATCCTTATCGTCGAGTTCGCGCTTGAGCGTCGGCGCGGCGGCATGTCGGTGTTCAACGCCGCCGTGGCAGGTGCCGAGGCCCGTCTGCGACCCATCCTCATGACATCGCTGGCCCTGATCATCGGTCTGCTCCCGATGGTATTCGCCTCGGGTGTAGGTGCCAACGGCAACCGCGCCCTCGGCGTAGGTTCGGTGGGCGGCATGCTCATCGGCATGATACTGCAGATCTTCATCGTGCCCGCCATGTTCGTTACCTTCCAGTTCCTGCAGGAAAAGATCTCGCCGCTGAAATGGGAGGATACCGACAACTCGGGCATCGAGTCGGAAATCGAGCAGTATTCGCGATAACTTACCGAGCGTCAGGCAGGGCGCCCCGCAACGGGGCGCCCCCCGCACGGCGCCGAAAACAGACAAACATACACGACATAACCGCAAAATGTTGAAAATCACCAAAATATTTGTAGCTACGGCCGTGGCGTCATCAATGCTGACGTCATGCCACATCTACAAGAAATTCGAGATGCCGCAGGACGACCCCGTGACCGCCGAATATGCGCGCGTGGCCGCCGAGACTCCCGACTCTACCGCCTACGGCAACCTGCAGTGGCAGCAGGTCTTCACCGACCCCCTGCTGCAGGACTACATCTCACGCGCCCTGGCCAACAACGTGAACCTTGAGAACGCCCGCGTCAATGTGGAGGTTGCCAAAGCCAACCTGCTCGGCGCGAAACTGGCTTACCTCCCCTCGCTGGCCCTCACCCCCAACGGCGCAGGCGCCAAATACAACCTTGAGGGCGCCAAGATGACCTGGACATACTCCATTCCCATGGCCGCGTCGTGGGAGATCGACGTCTTCGGCAAACTGCTCAACAGCAAGCGCGGCGCACAGACCGCCGTCTATATCCAGGAAGACTATGCACAGGCCGTGCGCTCGCAGATCATCGGCGGCGTGGCATCGTGCTACTACGGCATAGCCATCCTCGAGTCACAGCTCGAACTCTCGCGCCAGACAGCCGAGATATGGAAATCGAGCGTGCAGACAATGCGCGACTTCAAGGAGACAGGTCGCGTCACCGAGGCTGCCGTCGTGCAGTCTGAGGCACAGTATTATTCTATTCTCGGATCGATCTACGACCTTGAGACAGCCCTCGACGCCGCCAACAACTCGCTGTCGCTCCTGCTCAACGAGGCTCCCCAGACCTGGCAGGTACCTGCGTCGGCACGCCTCGACATCCCCGCCATCCTGCGCGACGGCATATCGCTGCGTGAAATCGCACAGCGTCCCGACGTGCGTGTGGCCGAGCAGCAGCTGGCCGCCGCCTACTACACCACAAACTCGGCGCGCGCGGCTTTCTACCCCGGCCTCACAATCTCGGCACAGGGTGGTTTCACCAACCTGCTGGGCTCGTTCATCAAGAACCCCGGCGACTGGTTCATCCAGCTGGCCGGCTCGCTGACCGCCCCGCTTTTCTCGCGCGGACAGAACATCGCACGCCTCAAAGCCGCCAAACTCCAGCAGGAGCAGTCGCTCAACAACTTCAAGTATGCCCTGCTCAACGCCTCGGCCGAAATCAACGACGCTCTCGTTTCGTTCGCAAACAACACCGAGAAATCGAAGATGCTCGCCCTGCAGACCGAGAAACTCCAGCAGGCTGTGGAGTACACCAACCTTCTGATGGCGCACGACACCTCCACGACCTACCTCGAGGTATTGAACTCGCAGAGCTCACTGCTTTCGGCCCAGATGACGAGCCTCAACACCGAACTGAGCCGCATTCAGGATCTGATCAAGCTCTACCAGGCACTCGGCGGCGGTCGCTAAACCCCTCTAAATCTTTAATGTCATGATCAGCCAATTAGCCTACATCGACCCCTCGGCAAAAATTGCCGACAACGTCAAGATACACCCGTTCGCCTTTATCGACAAGGATGTCGAAATCGCCGAAGGGTGCGAGATATTCCCATACGCCTCGATAATGCGCGGCACGCGCATGGGGCGCAACTGCCGCGTGTTCCAGGGCGCCATAGTCGGTGCCGAACCCCAGGATTTCCGCTGGAAAGGCGGTTTCACCTACTGCCACATAGGCGACAACGTCACCATCCGCGAGCATGTGATCATAAACCGCGGCATACGTCCTGAAGAACAGGGCACCGTTATCGGTTCCGACTCGTTCATCATGGCCAACGCACATGTGGGCCACGACACCGTAGTCGTGGGCAAATGCGTGCTGGGCAACGGCGTTACCGTGGCCGGCGACTGCCATATCGACGCCTGCTCGATACTGTCGTCAAACGTCATCGTGCACGAGAAATCAAAGGTAGGCAAATGGGTGCTGGTCAAAGGCGGATGCCGCATCTCGGGCAACGTGCCCCCGTTCGTCATCCTGGCCCACAACCCCGCCGCCTACTTCGGCGTCAACGCCATAGTGATGAAGAAACACGGGTTCACCGAACCCCAGATCGACGATATCGCCAAGGCATACCGCAACGTCTACCAGAGCGGCATCTCGGTGTTCAACGCCCTGCGCCGCATCGAGGCCGACATCGACCCCTCCGAGATCCGTTCAGACATCGTGAACTTCATCACCGGCAACGATCTCCGCATCGTCGGTGTGCCCACCGACATGCTCGACTGAGCCTCAGCGCCAACCGTTAACGTTAACACTCCATTTTAACACCCCGCGCCGTCAACCAACCCACGGTGCGGGGCGTTCTTTTTATATATAATTGTAGAAACACACGTAAGCCGGGATAATAAATCCCCTTAGCGGCGTTGGAAGCGACGCCGGGCACCCCAGCACAGACGCCCCTCCGGTTTAAGCGCAGAACCCGGGGCGTCTGCCTGTTTATCTGCATGTCACACATTGAAAAACAGATGATTAACATTATTTAACCAATTGGGGGGGTAATTAGTGGACTTTTCCGTAATTTTGCCATCGAATTGTGTTGAAGGCACTAATACTCAATCAAAAACACAAACCAATCCTATCATCTGCTTATGAAAAAATTACTACTCGAAACCTTGTTAGCGTCCACTCTGGCAATCATGCCGGCATCTGCAGTCGCAATCACCGCGGATCAGCTTGACGGCAAGCTCGTCGGGCAGATATTCGGCGGCGACGCATGCCAGCTGTTCCTGCCTACCGGCGCACACTGCGGCAAGTTTGTAAAGATCAGTGACAGCCAGGTGCGCCTGAAGGACTTCCTGCTCGACGGAATGGACATCACATTCAACATCCTGTCGAACGGGCAACTCTCGCTCCCCTATCAGCAGAAAGCCTATCCCCCATCGCTGAACGGAAAGTATGTATGTTTCATGACAAAAAACTACCTCTCGACCACATACCGCGGCGATGAATACGCGACCTATACCCGCCGGGAGGAAAACTGGATATCAAACAACATCACGTCGATTGGCGAGGGCTCATACCGCATCAACTTCACGATGCCGCTGGCCATGACAGTGAATTCCATGACATCCGACTATACCAACACCGATTATTACGGCATAATCTCGCTCTTCGTGTTCCCCGGCAACACAGCGGCCACGAGCATCACGGCATCAGGCACAACCTACAACTACGACATGCGCGCGGTGCGTCGCGACAACACCCTGTACATGTACAACTGGTCTAACTACGGCTACGCTTTCGATTCGTCTGACTACGCGTCAGACTACGTGCAGCGCGGCTATGTCAAGGCCGACATCAAGGAGGCCTCGCGCACACTGACCATCGCCCCGCAGCAGATCAGCGCCTATGTTGACGCATATTACGACGCGGGCTATGCCACCATCAACAATATGTATTCTTTCTGGTACCTGCCCGAATACTATTGGACTCAGCCGTGGATGACATGCTCGACAGCCGGTACGTCATACCGCAACACTACCATAAACGGCTCTTTCGACTATGTGGCACCCCGTCACAACGACGACACCGTGGAAATCTCATGGGTCAGCAACGACGGCGAGCGCAAGACATACACCGACATGGATGTCACATTCCTCAACCATGGCGTGGCTCAGCAGACACAGTATGACAGTGACCTGAATTATATCGACAAAGGGTCTTCATACAGCGGAAGCACAGTCCTGAAACAGGACATCGCCAAGACCACATTCTCCGTGCCCGTGGAGATAACCCACCAGGCTGAAATCCACGACATAGAGTTCGATACGAATGGCAACGGTGACGTAACCATGCGATGCAATATCCAACCTCTCCAGAACATGCAGTTCATCAAAAGCTACGACCTCTACTGCGTGCGCAAAATATTTACCGACAACTCCATCAAGGACGAGGAATTTGTCTACGATGCCGAGCACGGCGTGCAGAACGCCATACTTCTCGGTAATTTCCCCGTGAGCGAGAACGCCCTTGAATACTATGACGCCCACGGCACGTTCGAGCCTATTCCGGTTAACCTTCATAAGGATGCTGTAAAGGAACTTGCCGACACAAAAGAGGTGTCGTTCTTCCTCAAGGCCAACTATATTCCCGGGATTGCCGCAGCGCAGGCCGCAGGGAGCGCCCGCGCCGCAGGGAATCTGGGACACTCGTTCCACGGACTCACCTCAGATGGTGTCATTACCGGCATTGAAGATCTTGTATCGGCACCCGAGGTTACCATAACAGCAGGTAACGGCGAAATCACCGTCACCGGAACCGAGGGCGACATAGAGGTATACACCACCTCAGGCGTATGCGCCTACGAGGGCCCTGCAGGCACTATTGCCCTTGGAAGCGGCATCTATGTGGTGCGCGCCGGCACATCGGTCACCAAGGTTAACGTCAGATAAACGAATATAATACTAAGATAAGATTATAATACTAAGATAAGATTACCAATTTGCGCCGGCATAAGCCTCATCAGGCTTATTTCAACGGCAAAAAGCTCACCGACAGTCGTGCTGACAGGCGGTGAGCTTTTTTATGGTGCCGTTTATGCACCGCGGCCATTGGTGCATAGTGGGCTTTCGGTTGTGTTATCGGCCGAGCTCGGCCGATAACCGGAACAGGGGCACCATTATGTGCAAGGAACGGGAAAGAGGGAGTGGGGAGGGGCTGCGGTCAGCGAACGTGGTGGGGAAGGGTGGGGGCGATGACCATGGAGAGCTCCACGAGGCCGGCGATGTGGCCGTCGCGGCGCCAGGGGGTCTGGTAGATCATTTTGTGGAGGCCGTTTTTCTCGATGGTGTAGGCGTTAGACTCACCGGTAGCCAGTAGATGGCGGATTTTGGCCTGCGACTCTGGCGAGTGGCATTCGAAAAGGTTTTTGCCGATCAGCGGGCCGTGCGAGGCGAAGGTTTCGCGCGAGCGGCGGTTCATGTAAAGGATTACGCCGTCGGCGTCGCAGATGGTTACGGCGCAATTCACGCCTTCGGCCCAGTCGGGGGTGAGGCCATCGCAGAGGAAGTTTGCTGTTTGCATATCAGGGGGGTGGGGTGGGGATGTAACTTATGTGGTTTATGTAACGGATGTGGCTTATGTGGCGCAAATTTACGGAAAAAAGCGATGCGCCGCAGACGGCACACCGCTTTTTTCTATTGAGTGGGTTTAAAGGGGGCTATTAACAGATATGCAGGGCCGCCCCTGGGGTCAGCGGACCAGAAGCTTGTAGCTGTTGGGGCCGACGGTGAGCAGGGCCACCCCGACAGGCACGGGGATTGCCTGGGGGTCGGTGCAGACGGTGGTGGCCACAAGGCGTCCTGCGGTGTCATAGAGGGCCGCTGGGAGGCCTTCGGCACCGCTGATGAGGATTGTGTTGTCGACAACCCTCACGTCGATTCCGGAGCCTGCGATGGGGTCGATTGACGAGGTCACGATCTGCACCTCGTTGGAGAGGCGCGACTCGCCGAGGTCGAGGATGGTAGACACGGCATAACGGCACGACGTACCGGCCTCTGTGGCGGCGTCGGCGTATGTGGTGCCGGTGACCATGGCATCGTTAACCTTCACATCGTCGCGGTAGACGTTGTAGCCGAGCACCTCCATCGGTTCGGTGCAGTCAATCGGGGTATAGGCTATGTCGTCGATGAAGAGCATGAACCGGTCGTTTGAGATGCAGCGGATGGCGAAGTAACGTGTGCCGGCGGGGAGGGTGAACTCATACTGTGTCCACTCGGCGGGAACCGAGCCGCAGAGGCGCACGCGCTTGAAACTGTCAAGGCGGCGGTCGGTGGTCGAATACAGCACCTCGAAGGTCTCAAGCAGAGAGGCGTCGTAGCTCTTGGCCCAGAACGACAGGCGGTCGGAGGTCACCGATACCATCGGCGAGATCAGCCAGTCGTCGCTGACACCGGTGGCGCCGTCTACCCAGCCCGAGGCAAGGTATCTGTTGCCCGAATGGGCCTTCAGGTCACCGTTGGGGTCGTAGGGCATGCTCTCGTGCGAGTCATCCATCACGAAGTACGATACCGGACCCGATATGCCGGGGAAGGTAATCTCGTTGAACCCGCCGAACGGTTCGCCGTCGCCATCGACGAGTTTCCAGTCATCGAGGTCGGCCTTTGCGAACGGCGCGAACGACTCGAAATCTTCGGTAACCTCGGGGGGCACACAGTCAAACACGGGTATGAAAGGCTGAGACCATGTGAGCGTGTTCACGCCACCCTCGGTAGTGCCCGCGAGGTCATCGACAGAGGGATAGAAGGGCAAACGGTGGGTCACGGTCACCTCGGCGGTGGTGTTGTCGGCCGGGAGCTGGTCGGCGGCGTAGACAATCTGCGCGCGGTATACAAACTCCTCGGGCATGGTGATGTCAGGAAGCTCGGTGAAACGCACCTCGGTGGCTACATCCGGTGCCAGGGGCTCGCCCTGGTATGTCTGCACAAGTTCGTCGTTGCGGTAAAGCTCAACGGAATATCCCTCGGCGGTCTGCGCGCCGTAGTTCTGCATGCGCACGGTCACGTCGGCCTCCTCGCCCGGATACATGCGTGCCGGGGCAGAGATGGAGAGGGCGGTGAGGTTGTGGTCGTACTGCTGGGTGACGCGCAGGTTGTCGAAGAACAGATAGTTCTGTGACTGGGCCTGCCCCACGATGCCGATCTGTACGGTCTTGCCTATGTAATCGGTAAGCGGAGCCTCGATCTTAACCCATCCCTCGGGATAATCCTCGGCCCAGAATGTCTTCTCGGCCAGGCGGGTGAATGCAGGGGTCTCGGCAGTGCAGTCGAGCACCTCGATGGCCACCTTGCTCTGCGAGTCGCGCACGGCGCGGAACCAGATGGAGGCCACGGGGTTCTCGACGCCCGAAATCTCGATCTTACCCGTAATCAGGCGCGACGTGGCCATGGTGTAGGGGGCGTACATGCCGATGATGCCGTTGTCGGCGTCCTGCGGCACGAGATTGGTGAAATCGCGGTCGCTATATACAATCCACTCGGCGGGATATTCGGCGATGCGCTCTGAGTTGAACTCATAGGTCAGGTTGCCGTCGGCAAACGAGTCTGCGAACGGCAGTGCGTGCGGCTGACCGGCTGCCAGGACCTCGGTGTCGGCACCGGCAGCCGACTCGCCGGCGGCAGTAACAGCCTTCACGCGGTACCACACGAAGTGCTGTTCACCGGCCGGAACGGCCTCGAAGGTGTGCGACGTACCCTCGACAGACTCGAACAGCAGGGCAGGGTCCTCGCCGTAGATAGAGAGGGCATAGATGTTGTATCGTACCAGAGCCGGATTGATTGCGGCGCCATCGACATCGAGTGCCGGAGCCTCCCAGCTCAGGGTTACTTTGCCGAGATCGGCGGCATCCTCGGTCACTACGGCATTTGCCGGTGCGGCAGGGATGTTGGCGCCCACGAAGACGCGTGTTTCCGAACTTTCTCCGGCCGAGGCACCCCACGGCGTGACCTTATATAGATGATAGCCCGGCTCCATGCCGGTATCCTCGAAACTGAGAGCGGCACCCGGTGCGGGATTCGTGAATGTGTTCACAAGCAGGTCGTCGCGGAAAAGCTCGATGCGGTCGAGCGACGAGAGCGTGGCGCCCGACATGCTCAGCGACGGGGCGGTGAACGTGACGGCCACCTTGGCCTCGCCACCGAAATCAGGCACTGCTGAAAGGTCGGTGATGGCGGCGGGTTCGCCGACATTGAGTCCGTCGCTCACGGCCACTGACTTGACGCAGAGCTTGCAGCTGTTGCCCGAACCGAGATAGCGTATGGCAAAACAGTAGAGGCCGTCGGTCACGGGATCGGCATTGTAGGTGAACGTCTGCCAGTCGCGGCCGATGTTCGAGTCGGCGCCCTTAAGCTCACCGAGCATCACCGTCATCTGTTCGACAGTGTTTCCGGTGCCGAGATATATCTCGAACGGCACCTGGTCACCCTGCCAGTACGATTTCATCTCGGCCGAGAAGGTGTAGCGGTAGCCGCCCTTGAGCCAGATGGCGGGGAGAATGAGCCAGTCGTCGCAGTCCATGCTCGACGACGAGTTGCAGCTCATCTGGTTATAACTGTTCTCATAGGTCCACTTGTTGCTTGAGCTGTAGCCGTCGACGTCGATTATTGTGAAGGCGTCGGCATCAGCCGCGGTCTCGAAGGCCTGACTGTAGGGTGTGTGCAGGCGGTAGTCACCCACAAAGGCCTCCTGCTCCAGAGGGCGGCCGGCGCCCGAGGCGTTAGAGGCCACGATGCGGTAGATGTATGTGCCCTTCTCGCCGGGAGCGAGCACATCGCTGAACGTGAGCTGAGCGCCGGGGGCCGGGGCGTCGAATGTCTTCACCAGCAGGTCGCCGCGCCAGACCTTTACGTCGGTAAGGGCCGAAAGGGCGTTCCCGTCGATGTCGACAGCCGGGGCGTTGAAGGTTATGACGGCCGTGGCGGGGGTGACATCCACGTCAGAGGTTATCGAGAGAGCGGTGACTGTCTCGGGTGCTGTGCCGGCAATCCCCTCGTCAATCGAGAAACCGTAGGCATAGCAGTCATAGACTTTGACGGGCGACTTGTCGTGCAGTCCCACATAGTATACGCCGGTCTGCGGCACATAGAGGAATCCGGCAGGCTCGGCGGCATCCTCGCGTGACGACGAGGGAGTGGTGAACTGCGCGTCATCCATCACCATGAGGGTCATCGCCTCGGGAGCGGGCGTCATACCGGCCTTGATCTCAAGGGTGTGGGTATAGCTCTTGCCGTAGCTGCTGAACAGGAAACTTACCGGGTAAAGCTTGCCCCCTTCGAGGCGCAGACCCGGTGTGATGAGCCAGTCGTCGTTGCCCGTGGTCGAGCCGAAACTCTTGTAAGGGAGCTTTACGCGGCCGAAGGTGTCCCACTGCCAGATGTAGCTGTCATTGTCGGGCGACACGGTGAATGTCAAGAAGTCGTTTATCGACGTCAGGTCGGCTGTCCAGGGGGCCGCGCTTGTGCCCACAGGGGCGCCGTTCGAGTACACCGGGTCGGATGTCTGGCCACGGAAAGCGGCTGTGACGCTGTAACGGTAACCCACGGCACTGCCGGTGTCGGGCAGTGTCTCGGAGAACGATGTGGCGGCGAGATTCTCGGCCACGGTGACGTCACCGGGAGTGCGCACCACAGTATATGTGACCTCTGCGGGGAGGAAGAAGGCATCGGTGCGCGTGGCCGTGGTCACGGGGTTCCACGAGAGGCTTGCCTGAGTGCCCTCGACCGCAAGTGTGGCGCCGGTAACGTTCGACGGCTTGCCCGGGCCCACCCACAGCGACAGGTAGGGATAATGCGCGCTGCCGGTGCCCTTCTCGTTGACGGCCTTGATGATGATGGTGCGGTAGCCGGCAGGGAGTTCTACAGGCACGTTCATTGTCTGGCCGTACTGGGCGTCACCCTCGGCATATATCACCTCGGGGTACTGGTTGGCCTCGGTAATGCGGTACTTCACCCACCCCACGGCAGGATACGATGCATAGTTCAGCCCCTCGGGCATGGTGAAGGTGATGGTGCCCGACGTCGAGCCGTTCTCGAACGAGGCCGACGGATTGGTGACCTTGCCGGGCACTGCCTGCGGGGTCTGGTCGGCATCGGCCTTCAGTGTCGGCGCCCTGAAACGGTCGGAACCGGCATATACGGCTGTCGAGGCAAGCAGACCGGCTGCGAGCGCCAGGGTCATAAGTCTGGTAGTTTTCTGCATGACTTGATCAGATATTTTTGGTTTATCAGAAATTTCGTTTAACGGCCGGCGTATCAGCGGGCCAGGAACTTGCGGGTCTGCGTGCCTCGGCGTTCCAGGCATGCCTGACCCGGAACGGGAGCGGCGATGCGCACACCCTGCAGGTTGTAATAGACAGGCGCGCCATCGTCGTTGAGGTCGGCCACCGGTGTGGCGACTGACGACGCGGGGTCGAGGATGTCATACCCCACGAAGATGCGGGTGTTTGACGTGGGGTTGAAGAAGTTGTAGTTGCGTTCGTTGTAGGCGCCCCACACGGGGAAATCGATCGTGGTCTCGATATGGCCGTCGACCTCCTCCTGCACGAACGTGCCGGTGAGTGTGTGGCGCTCTCCGGCGCCCGTGGCGGGCGAACCGTCGTCGTTGGCCGCGCCGAGCACGCACTCGCCCAGCATGTCGGGGTCGTCGAGCAGCACCTGCCCGCGCGCCGTCACGGTCTTTGCCACGGGGTCGATGGTGAAGAACACGTCATAGTCGAACCCCACGTTAGAGAAGTTGCGCACCACAAGGTTCATGCCGTCGACCCAGGTGTGCACCACCGACTCGTTGTGGTACTCGCGGCCGTACATGTCAAGGAAATCATATACCATGTGCCCGTTGTAAGGGTGCAGCGAGAGGTCGCGGAACATATAGAGCGTACGGACCTCAATCTCCTCCTCACCCGGCACGGGGTCGCACTCGCTAGCCAGCATGAAACCGCCCGAATAATACTGCCCGGAGCCGGAATTGGCGCGGGTCATCAGGCGCCAGTCGCCATGTGGCGAGGACTCGTCGAGGCGCAGACGCACCTCGTTGTCGTCAATCGACTCATCTTCGGTGAGATTGTAAAGACTCCAGGTAATACCGTCGCGCGACATCACCTCCTGGGGGTACCAGAATGTCAGTATCCGGTACTCCGGTATGTACCCTACCCGCACCGGGCCAAGCAGATATTCGGCAGGGTACCAGCTTGCCATCAGCCCTGAAAGCATATAGTCGGCCTGCGGCCTGTCGGGCGGGCAGTCAATCGGATAGCAATCGCCGAATGTAACGGGGTCGACCTTCACGTTGGTGAACATCTCCCAGTTGTCGACACGATACTGCAGGGCCATCCTGCGCCCTTCGAAAGCATCTTCCCGGCCCCAGTCTGAATCGTCGGACGCCAAAGCGCCCGGCATCGCGGCAATCAATGCGGCCAGTACCGCATAACGTTTTTTCATATTTGTGTGCGTTTATGTTGATTTATACAGCCAAAGCCCATACGACAGATTAGATTATCGTCTGAATATCAGATTTTAAAGTATAAAGTCTCAGCTTTGACCCTCTTGGGGATGAATTGATTTTGACAAATATACAAACAAATATGCAACATTCGTTGACAAAAGTGTTAAAATTTTCCCAACATCAGGCAAACAGCCTTAATATTTTCAAATCCGCCAGCAAAAAGCCACCGCAACGCTATTTACGGCAAATAACCGCATAATTTTCAGCCGGCGGATTTTTTACCCGGTGACAGTATTTTTTTGTAATTTTGTGAATATGGAAGCCACACGCAAGGAATCGGGGAAAGTCGACATGCTCCACGGGCCGCTCGCGGGTAAGATACTCGTCTTCGCACTGCCGCTGATAGCCAGCGGTGTGCTCCAGCAGTCGTTCAACGCCGTCGACGTGGCCATAATCGGCCGGTATTCGACGAGCCACGCCATTGCAGCCGTCGGCAGCAACGGCCCGATCATCAGTATTCTGGTGAATCTGTTTCTCGGCATAGCCGTGGGCGCCAATGTGGTAATCGCCAACTATCTGGGGCGCCGGAGCTTTGACGCCGTGAAACGGTCCGTTTCCACGGTGGCCATAGTGGCCCTGCTGTCGGGCGTGATTCTGGCGGTACTGGGCACCACACTGGCGCGTCCGATACTTGAGGCGATGTCGGCCCCCGACGATGTCATAGACCTGGCGGCTACCTATCTGCGCATATATTTCTGCGGCATGCCGTTCGCGATGATCTACAACTTCGGGTCGGCGATAATGCGCAGCGTAGGCGACACCCGGCGCCCGTTCTACTGCCTGATTGTGGCCACAATATGCAACTTCGTGCTTGACTGGCTGTTTGTGGCGCGTCTCGGCATGGGTGTGGCCGGGGTGGCCTGGGGCACGGTGATAGCCAACGCCGTAAACGCCGGAATCATGGTGATGTTCCTGACGCGTCTGCCCGACCCGGTGACGCTGTCGCTGAAACGGTGGTCGCTCTCGATGCCCGATTTCCGCAAGATGCTGCAGATCGGTATCCCGGCCGGCCTGCAGGGCATGGTGTTCTCGATCTCGAATATCTTCATCCAGTCGGCCATAAACCAGTATGGTTCAGACGCCATAGCCGGATCTGCGGCGGCGCTGACCTACGAGGCCTATTGCTATTTCATCGTGGCGGCGTTCAGCCAGGCCACCATAGCGTTCACCGGCCAGAACCACGGCGCCGGTCTGCCCGACCGCTGCCGGCGTGTGTGGGGCATCTCAATGCTTTACAGCGTGGTGCTCTGCGGAGCGGCCAACGCCCTGATACTCTGGCAACATAACGCCTTCATCAGCGTATTCACCACCGACCCCGCCGTGGCCGAATATGCCGTGACACGTTTCAAGGTGGTGCTGATATGGCAGTGCCTGGCGTCGAGTTACGAGGTCTCGGGCGCCTATATGCGCGGCCTGGGGTATTCGATGACGCCGATGATCCTCACAATCTTCGGCACCTGCGTGTTGCGTCTGGGCTGGGTGTATGTGTATTCGGGCATCGACCACTCATTCTCGACGCTGATGACCATCTACCCCATCACCTGGGCGGCCACCGGCGTGATGGTGGTTGCCGCCGCCTTCAGGGTGCAGAAAAAGGCATTCCTTTGCCACAACAAATAACGGCAACGCACAGGGCCGGTAGGGTCTTTAGAGTCTTTAGCGACCTTAAAGACCTTAAAGACCTTAAAGACCTTAAAAAAGACCCTAAAGACCCTAAAAGCTTTTATTTCTGCAAATCAGGTGCCAGGGCCTTTGATCGCCTCGACAGCCACAGCACCGTCACCGCAAGCACCACAAACACAATGGCGGTAGAGTGCAGTATGTTGCCCACACCAACCAGCGGCGACACCACGGCACCCACCACATATCCGGCCACACCGAGCACCGACGACGCCTCGCCGGCCTTGAAACGCCCCTCGTTCATGGCCAGGGTGTTGGCCGAGGTGAAAATCAGCCCCAGGCCGAACATCACAACTACAATCAGCACCTCGAACAGCACAAGGCTGTACACAAACCAGAGTGCCGGTGCCACGCCGGCAACAGCGACCGCCACGACGACCGCTCCCACCGTGGCGGCACGTTTCAGCAGTTTGAATTTCAGCGCCGCCATCGACCCGGCGGCCACAAACAGGGCGTTGAACCCGATTACGAGGCCGTAGGCCGTCTCCGACAGCCCGTAATGGTTCTGCATAATGAACGGGGTGGCCGAAATATACGCGAACAGCAATCCCAGTGCCACCCCTTTCAGGCACACATGTGTCATGAATGCGCGGTCAGCCAGCAACACCTTATAGCCCGCGAAAGCACGCAGAGGCCCCACGGTGACACGCCGCGAGCGTGCCAGCGACTCCTTTACCCATGGCGAGCACACAAGAATCACGAGGGCGAACAGCGCAAGCACCACAAACACGCCTTTCCAGCCGAAAGCGTGCGCCGTGACACCGCCGATCACCGGAGCCGAGGCGGGCGCCACACCGTTTATGGCGCCCGTGAGGGCCATCAGTTTTGCCAATGGACGCCCCGAATACACGTCGGCCGGGATGGTGCGCGCCAGGAAATAGCCGCCCGAGGCACCTATCCCCTGAAACAGACGCCACAGGTTGAATTCATGTATGGTATGCGAGAAAAGCGAGCACACCGCCGCCACGATGAACAGGATAACCGACCCGATCAGCACCGGACGGCGCCCGTAGCGGTCGCTGACCGGCCCGAGCACGATCTGCCCGATGGCCAAGCCTGCCATGCCCATGGTTAGGCCCATCTGCCCCAGCGGCACCGAGCACCCGAAGAACCGGCACATGGCCGGGAGGGCGGGGGTGTACATGTCGTTGACAAACGACCCCAGCGCGCTCATAAGTACCAGAAACAGCACAAGAAACGCATAATACCCCTTGTGTTGAGTGAGGGCTGTCTGCATGGGTGAGTCCCCGCCGCCGGCAGCAGCAGGCTGTGATGGTGTGGTATTGCTCATAAAAAACGGTTGTTTGCTAAGAGATAACAAACAACCGCGGATGGGGGTTTTAGGGTAAGGGATGTGGCGTATGTGACGTATGTTACTTATGTAACTTATGTGGCTTATGTGGCTTGCTTAGCGGGTCAGCGGCGGAGCCACGCCTCGGGATCCTGTTTGTCGCGGCCGTGGCGAATCTCGAAATGGAGCACCGAGCGGCCGTCGTCGTCGGGGTTGGCGTAGACGGTGCCGATGGTCTGGCCGGCCTTGACACGCTGGTGTGCCGATACCGAAATCTGGCCGAGGTTGGCATAGACGGTCAGGTAATCGCCGTGACGCACCACAACCACGTTGTTGAAACCGTCGGGGCGGAAGATCGCCGACACCTCGCCGTCAAAGACGGCACGCACCGGAGCTTTGGGCTGTGTCTGTATGTCGAGGCCCGAGTTGGTGGTCTCGATGTGCGGCAGGGTGGGGTGCTTGTGGCGCCCGAAACGTTTCACGATGGTGTATCGGCCTGTCACGGGGAACATCAGCGAACCCTGCATGGAACCGAAATCAGTGCCGGTGACCACCGGTGCCTTGGCATCGACAGTGCCTGTGGCGTAGGCAGTAGTGGCCGACTGCAGACGCGGAGCCGTGGTGCCCGTGGCGTTCTGTGCCGGGCGCGGAGGAACCTCGGCCGCAGGCTTGGATTCCCCGCGTTTCGGGGGCGGCGGCACATCCGACGGTTTTTTGTTCTCTTTGGCTGCATTGTCACGCCCCTTGTGTTTCACGCCTTTCACGTTGCGCGATTCGGGCACGTCGTTTTTCTTCTCTGCGGCCGACTTCCGCGCGGGGGGAGGGGGAACATCGTTTTTAGCACCTTTAGTGGCTCCTGCGGCCTCTTTGGCGGCCTTATCGGCTTTTTCCGCGGCTTTGCGGTCGGCGGCATCCTTTTCGCGACGTGCCTTGGCCTGTGCCTCGTCACGGGCCTTGGCCTGTGCCGCACGCTCGCGCTCCTCAGCCTGTACGCGCGCACGCTCCTCGGCATCAGCCCTGGCTTTCGCCTCAGCCTCGGCGCGGGCCTTTGCCTCGGCCTCGGCACGACGGCGCGCCTCCTCCTCGGCCTTGCGTTTGGCCTCGGCTTTGGCGCGGGCCTCGGCGGCGATAAGGTTGTCAAGCTCGGCATCGAGCTGTGCCGCCTGACGCGCACGGTCACCCATGATCTGGTCGAGTTCGGCACTGCGGTTCTTCAGCGAGTCGACGAGCCGGGCCGTCTCGGCCTGCTTCTTCTGCAATGTGGAGCGCTCCGAACCGAGTTCGCGGCGCGACTGCCGGTTCTGGTTCTGCAGACCGGTGAGCGAGAGGCGGCGGTCATCGAGGCTCTTGCGCACCGACCCGATCTCAGACTCCTTGTTGCGGCGCCATTTGTCGAACTGTTTAACCGAATTCATGCGGCGGTAAGCCTCGGCAAACGACTCTGACGAGAACACAAACGCCATCATCGACGTCTGCTGGCCGCGCCCCTGGGTCTTGCGCAGGGCGCGGGCGTAGTTCTTCGAAATGGATGACAACCGGTTGTCGAGCGTGGCGATTGAATCGCTGACAACGCCGATGCGCCGGTCAAGTGAATCGATGCGCCCGGTGATGTTTCCGATGCGCTTGTTGCAGTCGCCGATCTCACCCTCCACCAGTTCAAGGTCATTTAGATGCTTTTCGGTAAGCCGGCGGTTGAATTTAAGCTGTTGTTGAGTTTTTCTGACCTCCTCTTCGGCCTGTTTCTTCTCC
This sequence comes from uncultured Porphyromonadaceae bacterium, assembly GCA_938027385.1. Lineage (GTDB taxonomy): Bacteria > Bacteroidota > Bacteroidia > Bacteroidales > Muribaculaceae > UBA7173. The sequence continues at coordinate 16,542 of CALJBF010000230.1, forward strand.
TGTCTTATCTGGCTGGCAGATTTGCCCGATTTGGTTTTTTCATTTTTCGATTTGGCGGACTGCCTTCGTGCACTGCCTGATTTCGAGGCGTTTGACTGTTTGCCGGATTGACCCGATTTGGTTTTTTCATTTTTTGATTTGGCAGAACCTGTTTTTTTGCCGGAATTTTTACCGGTTGATTTCTTCTGCGAATGTTGAGTTGTGCGAGCCTGCGCCGTGAGTGCCGGAGCGGCCACAGAGAGGCCCGCGCCCCCCATGGCAAGTGCCGCAGCGACCAGACACACGGTCAACGCGCGCATGAGCTTTTCGATAGGTTTCATCATCTTCCGCCGAGCAGATTTTTAAGCAACTGTGCATTGAGTCTTATGCGGGTGGCGCCGCGCGGGGTCGACCATTCGCGGGGTTTCACATTCGAGGCGTTCCATTTGGCGCCTGACAGATCCCAGTCGACCGTGGCGGCCATCTTGCCGTTGTCGACGGTCACGGTGGTCACACCTGCCATCTCACCGGCAGGCGTAGCGGTTATGTCGAGGTAGTTCACGACAGCCTCGTGCTGCCCGGCCTTGAGCGCCGTGGTGAAGAGCTGGCGCGTGTCGCGGTTCACCACAAAACCGAACTCGGCGCCCGAAGGCTGGCGTTTCGGCGTGATGACCAAAGCTTGGTCTATGTCGTCGAAATCGAACAGACGCGTGTCAGCCGCCGTGAGTGCCGTCATGCCGGGGTAGAAGATACGCCCCAGCAGCATGTCCTGCACATTCGACAGCGTATAGCCGTCGGCGCCGAAGAACTGCGCCAGACTCTCGGAGACATATTTCTTGTTCACCTTCACATAGCCGTGCACCGAATCGCAGTCGGCCACGAGATAACCCACCTCGAAACCGAGCATACGCACCGAAACATCTATGCTTTTGTCGCGCACCATCACCACACGGGCCGAAACACCGAGTTTCGTAGGTGCCTCAAGATTGATTTTTGCCGGAACCGACACGTTCTTCCACTCTTTCGCACCGGCTGTGATGGACTGGAACACCTGCTGTGAGGTTGACGCAGCGGCGGGAATATCATTTCCGCCTGTAGTGGGTGTGGCGGGGGCGACAGCGCGCTGCGACGAGCAGGCGCATGCCAGCAGTGCCAGCGCACCGCAAATGACCTGATATATTACTTTTCTTTTCATTGCAAACCGATTGGCATGAGGGGGCCCTGATTACCGGAAACCGTGAGGGCACTCATTCAAAAAAATGGGTGCGGTGCTGTACCTTCTTTTTGAGCAACGCGTTGTCGGGGTCAAGCTCAAGAGCCTTCTCCCAGAGCTCGACAGCCCTGGCGGGCTCGCCGTTCATATAATAGATATCGCCGGCGTGGCTGAGCACGTCGGGCTGCGGATTGTCTGATTCAAGCTCTATGGCGCGGTCAATGTACTCCCTGGCCTTGTCATACTGTTTCTTGTTGAAGAGAATCCAGGCGTATGTGTCAAGGAAGGTGTCATTGTCGGGCTGAGCGGCCAGCGAGCGGGCCGAATACTCTTCGGCACGGTCAAGCATGGCAGCATCGCCCGAAAGCACCATATAGTAGGCGTAGTTATTGAGGGCCAGGGCGTTGTCGGGGTTGACACGCAACGCCTCCTCATAGTATGTGAACGCTGAGTCGCGGTTGCCCAGCGAGTGGTACGAGTCGCCGATGGCGGCAAGCACCTGTGACATGGCCTCTTCGTCGGCCGCGGGACCTTCGGCGCGCAGTGTGGCAAGTACCTTGTCGAAATACTCCATGGCGCGCGTATAGTCGCCGATCATCTGGTAGTTGCCCCCCTGCATGAGGTTCACGTTCACATTGTCGGGAAAATAGTGCAGGGCACGCTCGCCGATGGCGATGGCTTTCTGCGGCCGGTTGGCCTGCGAATAGAGGCTCATCACGGTCATCCACCGCACCGAATCGGCGGGATTGGCGTCGAGGGCGATCTCCTGCTGTTCGGCGGCGCGGTCATAATGACGGCGCGCCACCAGATACGACGAATACAGGTCGCGGACCGAGCCCTCGTGCGGATGCTGCTGGATCACGCGGTCAAACAGCTCCTCGATCTCGGGGTTGTCGGCGGTATCGTTGTATATGTCAAGCGTATAAGCCTTCAGCAGTTCGGCCTTCACCTCCACATCGAGCGATTCCTGCCCGAGTGCCTGGGTGATCTCGCGGCGGTAGGCGGCCGAATCGCCTGTCTGCTTGTAATACTGGGCGCGCTTGTAATAGGCCAGTCCGTAGCCTGAATCGACCCTGCACGCCTGGTCATAGTAGTATATGGCCGAATCGGGCTGCGAGAGGGCGCCGAAGACATCGCCCGAGTATATGAGTATGTCGGCGTTGCGCGGCGACGCCAGGCGGAACGCACGCAGTTGCGCCAGAGCCTCGGTGGAGTCTTTCAGCTGCAGCAGGGCGCGCACTTTATGCGAGGTGATGCCCAGGTCGTGCCCCTCGACACGCTCGATGGCGTCGAGCACGCCGATCGACTCGCGCAGAGCCGCCGAGTCACGTGAGGCCATGAGGGCCTCGGCGAACTTCAGCGATATGTCTGAATTGTCGGGGTTAAGCTCGTGGAGCTTGCGCCACACGCGGTTTGACTCGCCCACGTTGCCCAGGCGGTCGTTGATCATGCCGTAGAATACCGACGAATAATAGTCGGCGGGATTCTCGTCGAACCGGCGGCGCATCATCATGTACCCCTTGTGTGCGTAAGTGGTGTCGTTCTGGCCCAGGGCGAGCATGTAGTAGCCCAGCAACTGCCCCACGCCGCTGTCGGTGCTGTCAAGTTCCCAGGCCTGCGACATGATGTCGAAGAAGGCGTCGTCGTTGCCGAGCAGGTTCTGGCGCTGTGCCTCCATGAAGTAGAGGTCGGCCTTGCGCTGGGCATTGCGCTCGCTCCAGGCCTCGGGGCGGCTTTTCCCTTTGGGTTTGGAGTAGCCTGTGACAGCCACGGCCGCCAGGGTCATGGCGGCCACCAGAGTGAATATGTGCCTGAGAGCTCTCATAAGGGAAAATGCAGGTGGTTAGTTTAAGCAGCGTGGGCTTCGGTTTCTGTTATCGGCCCAGCTGGGCCGATAACCCGACAGGGATTGCCCCGCCGGGGGAAAGGCGGCCACGCCCAAGGGAAAGAGCGGGCACGCACGGGGGCAGGGCACGCGCGGGGGCGCCCGGGCGGGTCAGAGGCCGGTGTGGCCGAAGGCGCCGTGGCCGCGCTCGGTCTCGTCGATGCGGTCAACCGGCTCCCAGTCTACGCGGGTGTATTCCTTGATCACCATCTGGCAGATGCGCTCGCCGTCGTTGATGGTGAACGGCTCGTTGGAGAGGTTGATGACGATGACACCGATTTCGCCGCGGTAGTCGGCGTCGACTGTGCCGGGGGTGTTCACCAGCGAGATACCATGCTTGATGGCCAGGCCGCTGCGCGGGCGTATCTGGCACTCGTAGCCGTGGGGCAGCTGCATGTATAACCCGGTGGGAATGAGCGCGCGTTCGAGAGGCCCGAGGGTCACGGGTTCCTTGAGGAACGCCCTCACATCCATGCCTGCTGAGCCGGGGGTGGCATACTCGGGCAGCGGATGGTGCGAGCGGTTTATGATCTTTACTTTGATGGTTTCCATAACTGTGGTGCTGTGAGGGATTTGAAGCCCGGGGACTCGCTTTGCTCGTCCCACAGTATTCCCCGCTTGCTACAGATTAAAACACCGGCCGAGCCCCAAGTGTTTGGGACCCGGGCGTGTGCATGTCACTGCTGGGGCAGATACTCCTCAAGGTCGTTGATGTTGATGCCGGCGGCCGAAAGTTTCTTGGTGAGGTTGTCGGTATCGCCGCCGTAGGTCATGTAGTCCTCGATCAGGGTGTATAGGTACACGGGCACATAGCGGTCGGTGGCCGACAGACCCGAGTAACCCCAGCCGGGGAGGGTGCGTCGCAGTTCGCGGAAGTAGGGGAGGTATTTGCCGTAACGCAGAATCTCGCTCTCGAGAATCTGCATGCCGCGCTGCTGCAGCTCCCGGTTCTCGGTCTGGAGGCCGAGCATCAGGTAGAGGCGTGCGATCTGCTCGCCGATCTGGATGCTGTAGGGCACGACCGAGGCGGGCAGTTTCTCGTCGACGAGTTTCAGCACGGTCTCAGCCTTGGCGAAACGGTCGGCGGCAAACTTGCGGTCGGCATCGCTGACCGAAGTGCTGTCGGCGGGGTTAAGGGCGTCATATCCTTCGAAATAGAGCGCTGTAGCCAGGTCAGCCACCGCCGAGCGGTGGGTGGTGACCATGCGGCGCACCGTCTCGTCAAGGTATATACCCTTGGTATCGGCCACACCGCCCCAGCGGAATTTCTCGGTGACGTTGCGGTACATCTTGTCAGTGTCGGTCCAGGTGCGCTGTCCGGCCTGTCCCGGCTCGGGATTGCGCAGGGGGGTAAACTGGTATGCCAGACCGGTGTTGCGCATGTAGGGCGACATCGACAGGTAATACTCGTCGGGCACCGTCATGGCCACATAGACCGGACGGTTCCAGCCGTTCTTGACCGAGGTGTTGAGCATATCAAGCGAGAGTGCCTGGCTCAGTGTCACGCCGGCACCACCGTTGTAAGGGTCGTTGGCAAGGTCGATCTCTATGGCGTCGCCCACGGCGGGAGCCTCGCGCTCGCCGATTACACCGGCCTTCACAGCCTCGGCGGCATTGACGGGGATATACATGCGCGGATAACGCAGCACACGCTGGCCCATCTCCATGGCGGCGGGGTTGCGGTAGAGGTCCTCAAGGGCAGTCGACACCTGCACGCGCTGTGACGAGTCGGCCGGCGCGATGAACGAATACTGCAGACGGTCAAAGGCATAGTCGGCCGGCGTAGCCATCATGTCGATGCCCGGCGCACCCTCGGTGGCCACGCGCATCTGGTTGGCGTACCAGTCGGTGGTGAGATACGAGAGGTTGACGACACGCACGTCGGGACGGAACCCTTCCACCTCCTGGGCGTACCAGAGGGGGAATGTGTCGTTGTCGCCGTTGGTGAAGATTATGCCGTTCTGATCGACCGACGAGAGGTAGTTCATGCCAAAATCGCGTGTGGTGTATCGGCCCGAGCGGTCATGGTCGTCCCAGGTCTGCGACACCATCTGCAGCGGCACCAGCACGCCTATGGCCACGGCCACCACAGCCGCGGTCTTGAGCGCCGCGGGCGAGTCAACGCGCTCCGTGACAGCGGGTTTTGCAGCCCCGTGTGCCGGTTTCTCTTTCTTTGCCATAAGCCAGCGCACGAATGCGTCGACGGCGGCCACGCCCATGCCGAGCCAGATGGCGAACGCATAGAACGATCCGGCAAAGGCATAATCGCGCTCACGCGGCTGCAGAGGGGGCTGGTTGAGGTAGAGCACGATGGCGATACCCGTCATGAAGAAGAAGAAGAATATCACCCAGAACTGCTCGATGCCGCGTTTCGAGTGGAAAGCCTGCCACGACAGGCCGAAGAGACCCATCAGCAGCGGGAGCATGAAGAACACGTTGTGCCCCTTGTTACCCTTTCCGTACTCGTCGGGAAGGAGGCTCTGGTCGCCCAGGCGCGGATTGTCGATAAAGGAAATGCCTGAAATCCAGTTGCCGCGGTTGGCCTCGCCCTGGCCGGCGAAATCGTTCTGACGGCCTGCGAAGTTCCACATGAAATAGCGCCAGTACATGTAGTTGAGCTGGTAATTCATGAAATACTGCAGGTTCTGGGCGAAGGTGGGACGCGCCAGCGTGGCGGTCTGAATGGTGTTGCCGTCAGGGTCGACGACAAGAGGAGCCTCGACGCGCGCCAGGTCATCGGCCGACGCGCCGATCCACTCCATGTATGCCTCGGGGTGCGTTGAGGCGGTGGAATACATGCGCGGGAAGAACATCTCGGGCGTCATGGCGTATTTGGTCTCCTGACGGGCCACGACATACTTGTCAGGCTGGTCAGGCGAGGTCTTCACCGCCTTGGCATACACGTTCTTGCCCGGAATGCGGTGGTAGGTATATTCACCGGCGGGGGTGAGTTCCCTCACCACTGTCGAGGCGAATGTGGGGCCGTAGAGCAGCGGGGTGTCACCGTACTGCTCGCGGTTGAGATATGACGAGAGAGCGAATACATTGTCGGGCGAGTTCTGGTTCATCGGCGGGTTGGCGGCCGAGCGGATAAGCAGCAGGGCGTATGACGAATAGCCCACGAAAATCACCAGAATCGACAGCGCCGTCAGGGTGAGGATGCGCACGGGCAGTTTCTTCGCGGCCCAGAGCCATACGGCCAGGGCGCCAAGCATGATTACCGGAATCCAGAGCGAGCTGCCGATGAAGGGGATGCCGCTCAGCAGCACCGTGAGCAGGAACGACCAACGTACGGCCGAAACCGAGCGCTGTCGGTAGAGCGTGCGCACGCACCAGATGGCAACCGCCACAAACAGAAGGGCATACACAAGCACGCCGATGTTGTATGACAGGCCGAGCGTGTTCACGAAGAAAAGCTCGAAATAACCGGCCACCTCGATGAATCCCGGCACCAGACCGAACAGAATCAGGGCCACCAGGATAGCCGACACACCTAAGGCGATGAGCGACCCGGTAGCCGTGGTGTTGCGGAACTTGCGGTAATATATGACCAGCACGATGGCGGGGATACAGAGCAGGTTAAGCAGATGCACGGCTATCGACACGCCGATGATGTATGCGATCAGCACCAGATAGCGGTCGGCACCGGGTTGGTCGGCGCGGTTCTCCCATTTCAGGATCAGCCAGAATACCAGGGCAGTACAGAACGACGAGAAGGCATAGACCTCGCCCTCGACGGCCGAGAACCAGAAGGTATCGCTCCATGTGTATGCCAGGGCGCCGCAGATGCCCGAGCCGAATATCACGGCCATGCGGGTCCAGGGGATTGATGTGGCGTCGTCGCTGACAATCAGACGTTTCACCAGGTGGGTGATGGTCCAGAAAAGCAGCAGTATCGTGCCGGCCGACAGCAGCGCCGACATTGAGTTGACCATCAGCGCGGCCTTGGTGACATCGCCGCCGGCGAAGTTCACGAAGAACCTGGCGGCAAGCATGAAGATAGGGTTGCCCGGCGGGTGGCCCACCTCAAGTTTCGTGCCCTGGGCGATGAACTCGGGACAATCCCAGAAACTGGCCGTCGGCTCGACGGTCAACAGGTAGGTCACTGCCGCCACTGCAAAGCAGAACCAACCCAGAATGTTGTTGATCAGTCTGTATTGTTTCATCAGGTGATGATGTTGTTGTCTCTCGCTGTGTTAAGTAACTGTTCAAGATTTATTGCCGGCCGGATATTCCGCACGGCTCTCAATCAAACTACAAAATTAACTTAATCTCACGTGCCCCCCAAATTTTTATGTTTTTTTAGAAATAACAGGGCGGCCACTCCGGTGCCTGAGGTGCAACCATGCCCAAATGACATTGCGGCGAGCCGCATGCACCGAAAACAGATTCTATGCGGTTAACAAATTTTATGCAGGGGCTCTCCGAGGAGCATAAGTCTTATAGACTTAAGGCGCCCGCGAGGGCGGGGAGAATGAACCCGGCGGGAAAAATTTTTGTTTTCAATTGATGAAATTTTAGTAATTTTGCGGCCAAAATGCCCACACCTTATTATATAGGAGCGGGTTCTGTTGCTAACTCACTTATATACACACTTATATCGCGATGTTGAAAAATCTGGTTATCGTTGAGTCCCCGGCCAAAGCCAAGACTATTGAAAAATTCCTCGGCAGTGACTACAAGGTCATGTCGAGCTACGGCCACATACGCGACCTGCGGAAGAAGAATTTCAGCATCGACGACCTCAA
>CALJBF010000231.1 GCA_938027385.1 uncultured Porphyromonadaceae bacterium
GGGAGTGAATGGCCGCGACATACGCCGGCGCATCACGGTGCTGTCGGATGTTGCCGTGCCGCTTGAAGATTCCCTCATGTTTGCCGCGCAGAAGGGGGTGACACCCGCAGAGACTGAGCGCCTGCGTGCTGCCCTTGCGAATTTCCGGGCGGCTGTCGACGAGACTCTGCTGCCGTCGGGCTCCGATGACATGCACGGCGGTGCCGGCGGTGGTCTCGGTTACGCGTTCGAGCGTGTGTTGCGCTGCGATGTCGCTGACGGTGCACGGTTCATGATTGACCGCTACTGTATTTTCGACGGCACGGAGCCCTCTCTCGTCATTACCGGCGAGGGGGCTATCGACGCTCAGACCGGCACGGGTAAAGTTGTGGGCGCTCTCTATGCCGAGGCTCGGAAATGTAATATTCCGGTAGTGGCTGTGGTTGGGCGTGACAGACTGGAGGGAACGAGGCCCGGACTTGCGATTCTCTCCACAGAGCCGTGGCTCCGTGGCGCGCCACTGACCCATGACACCGCGCTCGCGGCATTGCGGGGCGCTCTGCGCGACGGCCTGCGGGCTATTTGTTCCAGAATGTCGGTGTCAGTATGACGAGCACCGTGAACACTTCAAGACGACCGGTGAGCATCAGGCCTGACATCACCCATTTGCAGAGGGTGGGGATATGGGTGTAAGATGAGGTGAAGTCGGTGACTGTGGCCGAGAAATTGGCGTTCGTGACACACGACAGTGACGAATAGAACGAGTCGATCAGCGGTATGTCACAGCACGCCAGCACCAGCGTACCCGCTATGATGACCATCACATACAGCCCCAGGAAGACCATGACCTTGTTGATGAGTTCGGGCGACGCGGTCTTTCCGTTCGTTGATACGGAAAGGATATGGTTCGGATATATGCACCGGTAAAGCTCGTTGCGGGTATTCTTGAAAAGGAACACGGCGCGGTCGAGTTTGGCACCACCCGATGTGGAGCCGGCGCATGCCCCGAAAAACATCATTATCAGCACCAGCGCCAGCAGGAACAGGCCCCACTGGTCGAAATCGGCCATCATGTAGCCCGTCGAGCTCATTATTGATATGATCTGGAAAAGCGGGTCGATTGTGAATTTCTCTATGGTGTGGGGGATGTTTTCGTTGAAGAACAGTGTGGCGTCGAACACGGCGAACATTGCCGCTATCGCCAGTACATAGACCCTGAACGCCTGGCTGCGCCACAGCGACCGGAAATCGCCGGTGGAACATTTGTATATCAGACCGAAATTCACGCCCCCGATGAACATGAACACCGCGGTGACAATCTTGACATACAGCGAGTCCCATGCGCCGATAGATTCGGCTTTGGTTGAGAAACCGCCGGTCGATATGGTTGAGAAGGCATGGCACACAGAGTCGAAGGTTCCCATCGGCCCGAGCCAGTAAAGAGCTATCAGCACCAGTGTCAGCACGATATAGACAATCCACAGCCGTTTGGCGGTGGAGCTTACGCGCGGCGTCAGTTTCTCGTGCACGATGCCGGTGGCCTCGGCGTTGAACATCTGCATGCCCCCTGAAGAGTTAAGCATCGGCAGCACGGCCAGGGTGAAGAGGATGATACCCAGACCGCCGATCCACTGCATCATGGCGCGCCACATGAACAGTCCGTATGACACTTCGCCGGTGTCGGCAATCACCGTGGCGCCGGTGGTGGTGAACCCTGACATGGCCTCGAAGAAGGCATCAGGCACGCTCATGGGGGTGTCGCTCAGCAGAAACGGCACCATGCCGAACAGCGAGAACACCACCCACACCAGCGATGTGAGCAGAAATCCCTCGCGTTTTCCCATGTCGGAACGGCGTGTGCGCATTCCGAACGCCATCAGCGAGCCCATCACGACTGTCAGCACTATGGTCGCGGCAAAAGCCATGGCGTCATGCTCGCCGTAATAGAGCGACGTCACAAGCGGCACTGTCATGAACAGCGCCTCGATAAACAGAAGCAGACCCAACAGTCTGACGATTATCTTCCAGTTTATGCCTATGAGCCGGCCCATTCGCTATTAGTTGAGGGTATGATGAACGGATATATGAATTTTCAGAAATCAGACAAACAGCTTTTCGGCCTTATGGACCGAGCCGGCCAGGCAGAACACCAGCACATGGTCGCCGGGCTGTATCTGCGTGCGGCCTTCGACGAGCATTCCGTTGCCGTCGCGTATCAGGCCGGCGAGGGTCATGTCGCGCGACAGTTTGAGATCCATAACCGGGGCGCGGGTGATCTTCGAGCCCTCGCGGGCCTCGATCTCGGCAACTTCGGCATCGGCCAGGGCCATGAATGTCGACGATGATTCGTCGGCCGCGATCAGCAGCTGGAAGATCTTGCTCGACGCCAGCAGTTTCTTGTTTATGATGGTGCCGATGTTCAGGCCCTCGGCCTCTGAAATGAACTGGATGTTCTCGACTTCGGCTATCGACTTGCTTACGCCGAACTCCTTGGCTGTCAGGCAGGCCAGGATGTTTGTCTCTGAGTAGTCGGTGAGTGCTACGAAAGCGTCCATGTGGTCGATCCCCTCGTCGCGCAGGAAGTCGTTGTTACGGGCGTCGCCGTGGATTATGCGCACGTCGCACCCGGTGCATTTCTCGGGCAGGCGCCGGCAGGTCTCGGCGTTGTCGTCTATGATGGTCAGCCGCCATTGCTCGGATGCCATGTGTGCGAGTCTGACGGCGATGCGGCCGCCCCCCATTATCATGACGTCGCGTATGCGGTAATCCTTCTTGCCGCAGAGGCGCCGTATCTCGTCTACATACTCTTTGGTGGTGGTGAAATAGACTATGTCGTTGGCAAGGATTTCGTCGTCGCCGCGGGGTATGATGGTCTCGTGGCGCCGTTTTATGGCCGATACGTGATAATTGTGCTGGTTGTATGTGATGTCGCGGAGTTTGCGCCCCACAAGTTCGGCGTCTGAGCGCACCCGCACGCCGATGAGAATCAGCTTGCCGTCGTGCAGCTCGAACCAGTGGCGCACCCAGGGGCGCTTGAGCGCCGTGCAAATCTCCTGGGCGGCAAGATATTCGGGGTAGATGAGATGGTCAACGCCGATCGACGCGAAAAAGCCGCGGTTACGCGGGTCGAGAAACTCGTAGTTGTCGATGCGGGCCACCGTCTTGCGGGCGCCCAGGCTCTTGGCGATGGCGCACGAGGTGATGTTGGTGTTCTCGTAAGGTGTGACGGCTATGAACAGGTCACACCGTGTGTCGATGCCGGCGTTCTTCAGGTCGGTGAACGATGTGGGGCTCCCCACATGCGTCATCAGGTTGTAGTTGGCGTCGAGGCGGTCGAGCTTGTCGCGGTCACGGTCGATCATGACGATGTCCTGCTCCTCGCGTGAGAGCAGTTTGCCCAGGTGGGATCCGACCTCGCCGGCGCCGGCAATGACAATCTTCATGACTTCACGGTATTGCGGGTGAATGAACGGGAACCAGTTCGGTCACTGTCCGGGCTATGCCGTCGGCGTCGATGCCGCACAGAGCCTTCAGTTCGGCCACGGTGCCCTGCGCCACGAAACTGTCGGGCAGTCCAAGACGCCGCAGAGGTACCTGCGCCGATGTGTCGGCCAGGTGTTCGGCCACGGCCGAGCCGAATCCGCCGATGCGTGAGCCGTCTTCGACGGTGACGACGGGTATGCCGCGTGCCGCGATACTGTCGATGGCGGCGGTGTCGAGCGGTTTCACGAACGGGAAATGTATGACGGCAGTCCTTATGCCCTGCTTGCCGAGTATCTGCGCGGCTTTCAGCGCATCGTTGCTCGAATCGCCGGTAGCGAGGATGGCGGCCACAGCGTCTTCCGTGTCTTCAAGTGTCACGGCTTTGCCAGGCGTGACGGCGCCGAACGGTGTGTGCCACTCGGTTTCGGGCACCGTGCCGCGCGGATACCTGATGGCGAACGGACCGTCAGGCGTGGTGGTGAGGGCGTGATGCATTATGTCGCGCAGTTCGCGGGCATCGCGCGGGGCGGCAACCGTCATGCCGGGGATGGCGCGCAGATAGGTAAGGTCGAAAACGCCGTGGTGGGTGGCGCCGTCTTCCCCCACAAGCCCCGCGCGGTCGATGCAGAACAGTACCGGCAGCCGCTGCAGGCTCACGTCGTTTATGATCTGGTCGTATGCGCGCTGAAGGAACGACGAATAGATGGCCACAACCGGACGCAGACCTTCACGGGCCAGACCTCCGGCGAATGTGACTGCATGCTCTTCAGAGATGCCAACGTCGAACACGCGCTCCGGTATGGCTTTCTTGAGGATGCTGACCGAGGTGCCTGAGAGCATGGCGGCCGTGATGCCCACTATGCGCCTGTCTTCGCGGGCCAGTTCAAGCAGTGTCTCGCCGAAAACGTTCTGGAACCGGGCAGGTTTCTTCTGTGGCTCGCTGTCGGCGGCTTTTGCAGCCGCGCTGTCACCGCGTTCGCCGGTCACGGGGTCGAACTTGCCGGGAGCGTGCCAGGTCGAGGGATCGGCCTCGGCTGGTGCGAAACCTTTCCCTTTCACAGTCTTGACATGCAGGATCTTCGGGCCTGTCATGTCCTTTATGTCGCGCAGGGTCTTAACGAGAGTGGCGATATCGTGGCCGTCGACCGGGCCGAAATAGCGCACGTTGAGGCCCTCGAAGATATTCTGCTGGCGCGACAGGAACGCCTTCAGCGAGTTGTTGAGACGCATGATGCGTCCGCGGCCCGACTCGGATACGAGTCCGAGTTTCTTGAAGAATTTGAACGCCTTGAACCGCAGGCGGTTGTAACCTTTTGACGATGTTACGCGCGCCAGATACCGGTGCATCGAACCCACGTTCTGGTCAATCGACCAGTTGTTGTCGTTCAGCACGATGAGCAGGTTGTTGGGTGTGCTTGCGGCGTTGTTTATCCCCTCGAACGCGAGTCCTCCGGCTATTGAGGCGTCACCGATTACGGCGGTGACGATGCGGCGCGGATTGTCGCCGTTGAGTTCCGTTGCCACGGCCATGCCCAGAGCGGCCGAGATGGAGTTCGACGCATGTCCGGCCGAGAAGGTATCGTAGGGACTTTCATCAGGGTTGGGGAAACCGCTGAGGCCGTTGAGCTTGCGGTTGCCGGCGAAACGGTCGCGTCGCCCGGTGAGCAGTTTGTGGCCGTAGGCCTGGTGGCCGACATCCCACACGATGAGGTCGTTAGGGGTGTCGAGCACATAGTGCAGCGCCACGGTAAGTTCCACGGCTCCCATGCTTGACGCGAAATGGCCCGGATTCTTCGACAGCGAGTCGATCAGAAACCGGCGCATGTCGCGGCATACGGCGGGGAGCTGGTCCTCGCTGAGCCGACGCAGGTCGGCCGGCGAGTCGATTGCCGACAGCAACGGATATTTAGTCTCGTTTTCTGACATATTTCTTATATAAAGGCACAAACACGATAACGCCCGACGCCACTATCGGAAACAGCGACAGCATCGTCACCGGCTGGCCCGAGCCTATCAGTCTGGCCAGCAGAATGGCGCAGAGTCCGAGCCACACGGCCCCGACAATTATGAATCTTATGATTACACTGCCTTTCATTGCTGTGGAATTGATATGGTGCGTCGCGATGTGTGCCTCTGAGCCGAGGCTGTCTGTGACTTCAGTGCAAAATTAACAAATATTCCGAAATCGGCAAAATATGCTGTCAAGTACCCTGTGCCGTCTCGATGAACGGTGCGGTGGGCGAGGAGGTGGCGGCGATTTCGGCGGGGGTACCGGCGGCGACGATGCGTCCGCCCATGCGTCCGCCCCCCGGGCCCATGTCGACGATATAGTCGGCGGCGTTAATGACATCGGTGTTGTGCTCGATGACAAGCACCGTGTTGCCGCGGTCTACGAGACGGCGCAACAGCCCCAGCAGGGTGGCTACATCGGCGAAATGCAGACCGGTGGTGGGTTCGTCGAGTATATACAGCGCGTGGCGCGACGAGGGGCGTGCAAGCTCGGTGGCCAGTTTCACGCGCTGATTCTCGCCGCCCGAGAGGGTCGACGACGGCTGCCCGAGCTTGATGTAGCCCAAGCCGACATCGGCCAGCGCCTTTACCTTGCGCAGAATCTTCGGCTGATTGGCGAAGAACTCCACCGCCTGGTCAACGGTCATGTCAAGCACGTCGGCTATCGACTTTCCTTTGAACCGCACCTCAAGGGTCTCGCGGTTGTAGCGTTTGCCGCCGCAGGCCTCGCAGGGCACGAGCACGTCGGGCAGGAAGTTCATCGCCACGGCTTTCCAGCCGTTACCCTTGCACTCCTCGCACCGGCCTCCGGCTACGT
>CALJBF010000232.1 GCA_938027385.1 uncultured Porphyromonadaceae bacterium
ACGCCACTGCGCCTTAAGTTAATAGCATTGTGTAGCGACCCTACAATGAATACCTGCGAATTATGCCATCCTCTCGTATTTGTTTCGGGAATCAGTCGGTATCGTCGTCGAAATCATCTTCGTCGAAGTCGAAATCCCAACCAAGGTCATCAGACGAATAGATGTCGTCGGTGAAACGGGCAAGGTCGCGCCCCTCTCGCTTGGTGGGACGGCCAAGACCTTTGCGACGGTCAACGAATCCTGATATTTTCACCACATCGAGCAGGTCAAGCTGGTCTTTCGGCGTGATGTTGTCAAGATACTCGGGCACAAGTTTCGCGCCAAGCCGGTTCTCGGTGAGAGCCTTCACCAGAAACGAATATGTAACAGGGGGCTTGCGCACCATCACCACATCACCAACATGTATCATGCGCGACGGTTTGGCCGGTATCTCCGGGCCTGAGCCCTGCACCTTCAGCGTGACGCGACCTTTTTTGCAGGAATCGGTTGATATGGTGCGGGTCTTGAACAGGCGCACTGCCCAGAGCCATTTGTCAATTCTGACTTCTGTCTTCATTTTTGGCGGTTATTTGTTGTTGAAATCGCACATGGCGGTCTGAAGGCCGGCGAGCACGGCAGTCTTGACGGCATCGACGGCAACCTCTATGCGCGCCGGCATCTGTTCGCGCTGTTCCGGGGTGAAACGCGACAGCACATAGTCAATCTGGCAGCCGCGCGGAAAATCGTTGCCAATGCCGAACCGCAGACGCGGATACGCCTGTGTGCCAAGCATCGCCGCGATATTCTTGAGTCCGTTATGTCCGGCATCGCTACCCGACGGTTTTATGCGGATGGCACCGAAAGGGAGCGCCAGATCGTCAACTATAACCAGTATGTCACTAAGTTCTATGTTCTCCTTATCCTTCCAGTACCTCACGGCGTTTCCCGAAAGGTTCATGTAGGTGGATGGCTTTAGAATAACCACCTGCTGGTTTTTGATGCGGCCACGTGCCACATCGCCGTACCGCTCGGTCGAGAAATCAAGTTTAAGCGATTCGGCCAGTGCGTCGGCCACCATAAAACCGATATTGTGCCTGGTACCCGCATATTCAGAGCCGATGTTGCCGAGTCCTACTATCAGATGTTTCATGTCATGCTAAGTAACTGGTCGAAATTATTTTAATGTTTGTTCGAGAAAATCTCCTAAAATTTTCACTTGAACAAACATTGAAATAATCTCGCCGTTAACTACAAAATAATTTTGAACAGTTACTTATAAAAAAGTGATGTGCCGGTCTGAGCGGACACATCACTTATAAGGTTGTCAGATGTTTTACGCGGCTCGATTATTTGCCGGCAGCCTCGGCGGCCTGCTGGCCACGGGCGGCACGGGTGAGCTGTACGGCGCAAACCACAGCCTCTTTCGGGGTGACGAGTTCGAGACCGTCGAAGTGGAGCTCGCCGACCTGGAGGGTCTTGCCGAGACCGAGGTTGTCGACATTGATGACGAGACGCTCGGGGATGTCTTTATAGAGGGCTTTTACTTTCACCTTCTTCATCGAGAGGGTGAGCTTACCGCCGGCTTTC
>CALJBF010000233.1 GCA_938027385.1 uncultured Porphyromonadaceae bacterium
ACCCCGGCCCTTAACCCTCACCCAACCGCCCCTCGTCGCCCCCTCTCCCCCACTCCCCCATCATTCCCATCACTCCCATTATTCCCATGATTCCCACCCCCCTAAAATCAGTGGCGGCGTGGCGCCTTGCGCGCCACACCGCCACATCATATTTTTTCCGATTGAGAGCCGGATTATCTTATAATCTTTTCGACCTTATTGCCCTGTTTACGGATATATATACCCGATGACAGCGGCTCGCTAACCATGCGGCCATTGAGATCGAAATACTGCACAGGCTGTTCGCCGAATCCGGAATCCTCTCCGAATACTTCAGGGATAGCCGTGGTGCTGTATGCCCCCCTAACAGGTGTCAGCGCATGGAAAGTATCATCAAGTCCCGGTGTAGCATACTTGGCACGTACATACAGCGTGAAATCCTTGTTGGAATCCAAGGGAATTCCTGCATCTGTAAATACCGATGTAGGCACCACGATATGGAACGACCCGTCATCAACGGTAGAAAGCGAGTTGGTTTTCATGTCTCGCGGATCCACATAGTCAGTGACCTTGATACCGTGGGCATGACCGTTCTCATCATTGAACAAATCGCCCTCAGGTTTTTCATGATACCCGGGAACCAGGTAAAGATCGTAGCTTGCCACATCCACATGATGGTTGTGTTTCAGCGGCGTGATTTTGCCCTTCATCTCAAAGCAGTTCCCTTGACCCGGCAAAATATTGTCATACTGCCAGGCATCCCAGTCTGTGATTTCACAATGGTGGGTCACATCGATGTAATCCACATCAATATGTGTCCAGTCCCATTTTAACTCCTCACCGTAGTCGAACGTCGTGGTTGCGGCCTGGTTATAGAATACAGACTTATTGATGGTAACATCCCATTTTTCATAGGTATGAAGTTCGCCGCCAGCAGTATGAGCCCACTGATGATGAGGGGTGACATGTGATACTTCTTTCACATCAAACGTGCCGGTGATGTCACGGAAATTCCCATTGTAGGGCATATCGGAGGCAAGTACCTGATTGGCATAGCCGGCGACCACATCATTGAACCAGTATCCAGTCCAGTATATCGGACTGTTGAAGTTGTACAAATACCCGTAACCGGAATAATAATTTTTATTATACCGACCACTCTGGTATCTCATATAATCAAACGTCGTAGGCACCATCATGCCACCCGTTATGTCATAGGGTATAGTGATGGTATTGGTCGAACGGTCTATTTCTCCAGTAATCCATTTGAAATCCCACCCGGTGAATGCACCGGCTGCATTCGAATAATACTTGTACCGGATACCCTGATTATAGAGATTCTCGAACTGAAGCTGAGTGTCTGATCCGTTTGTGAATGCTATCTGCAGATCATAGTTGTCGCCATTGGAATCACTTGCATGTGCATTGATTCGTTCCATGACATAGAACGCTATTTTTGCGTAGATTGCAATGGCGCAATTATTGGCAGCGGCTGGCTTATTTAAGTCAGCATTGTTTGTAGGTGAGTTCACGCATAACAGAGAGAACGGATAGTCAGAACCATCAAGCACAAAGTTGGGTATGTCCACATATTTATAAGGCTCTGTAGAATACGCCGTTGTGCCTACTCCTCCGTATTGGGAGAAGTTGTCAGTCATATAACATGTAGCAGGACGCTGATTGACAGTCGTTCCAATCTCGACAGTCCGGATTTGACCGTTAAGAACCCCTTGCGTTTTGATGATATTCCAGCTTTGGCCTTGAACCAAATCCATGATGAGGCTGTTGTAGTTACCTGTTCCTCCGGTTAATTTGGGGTCAATGTAAATAACCAGTTGTTAAAATATGGAAAAAGAAAGCTAACTTTGCC
>CALJBF010000234.1 GCA_938027385.1 uncultured Porphyromonadaceae bacterium
TTTCAGACGCCCACATCTGTTAAGTTAATAGCATTGGGTAGCGACCCTACAATGAAATGATAGCATTTATACGTTAGTGGCTCATCAGTGCATTTTGACACACCATCATACTTGTAAAAATAGCTGGCCGAACAGGCGCGTGTTGTACAAGGATGCTTTGCGGCAGATTTTTAACTATTGTTAAACGCGCATAATATCCGGTTTGACTTTCAGCAAGATAGGTTTTATTTGATGTATATTAATTACATAATTATACGAAATATTCATAAGCTGTTAAAACAATTTAATTAAAATATTTGTATAGAAAGTCAAATAAGCTTAATTTTGCGACATCATCATCGCAAATCAAGACAAACCGCTGCTCACGGAATCACATTTCACGGCAGCCGCAAAAGAATATCTAATCATAAACTAAACAATATCTATTCAATCACAGCTCCCCGCGACATCCATCAGGGATGTCCCGGAGAGTTTTCTGAAAGACAACTTCCATCAACATCTCTTCAATTCTCAATATCTCTGCAAGGACACATATCCGGCGCCGAATTCATCAACAGCTTCAAAAACACCGCGGCAACGGACTTCGTGCTCCTCTAAGGTAAAAATTCAGGTTTAACCGAGGCGGTCGGGAATCAGGAAACCCCGGCACACCGCCTCAAAGTAATGTCAGTTATGAAACGACTGTTATTGACGCTGTCAGCCGCGGCGGGCTTAGCCATTACCGTTTCGGCACAGAACCGCACCATCACAGGCACGGTCACCTATGCAGGCGACAACGAACCCCTGGCCGGCGCCACGGTGATTCCGGTCGGGCACGGCACAGGTGTGGCCACCGACTCCGAAGGGCGTTTCACCCTCACCGTCGGATCAGACGTGAAGAAAATCAACGTAAGTTATGTGGGCATGGTGACACGGCAACTGGCCGTAGGCTCAGAGCCGATGGACATCAAGCTCAACACATCTGAAAACGCTCTCGATGAGGTTGTCGTCACCGCTTTCGGCGTAAAACGCGACCGCAAGGGCCTGGGCTATGCCGTTCAGGACATCAAGGCCGAGGACCTCAACACCTCGGGAACCACCTCGCTCGCCTCGGCCATGCAGGGCAAGCTTTCAGGCGTGGAGATCAAGCCCTCGTCGGGCGCCCCGGGTGCATCATCGAACATCACCATACGCGGCGTGCGCTCGTTCTCGGGCAACAACGCGCCTCTCTATGTGGTCGACGGCATGCCCATCGAGTCGACTCCCGACTATGTGCAGACCGGCAACGAGATCGTGACCGGCGCCAATTACGCAGACCGCTCAATCGACATCAATCCTGACGACATCGAGTCAATCAACGTGCTGAAAGGTCAGGCCGCGGCGGCTCTCTACGGCGTGCGTGCCACCAACGGCGTAATCGTGATTACCACCAAACGCGGCAACGGCCTCACGTCAAGCCGTCCCAGCGTCACATTCTCAACCGACCTCTCGGCACAGCGTGTGAGCCGCAAGTTCAAGCACCAGACCGAATACGCCCAGGGTATGTACGGCGAGTATGATCCCACCTCATCATACAACTGGGGCCCGAAAATCACCGACCTCCCCTCTGATGCCGCATACGGCGGCGAGACCCAGAACCAGTACACCGCCGCCTACGGCATGCACCCCGGACAGTATTACAACCCCAAGCGTGCCGCCGCAGGCCTCGACGGCTGGACCACCCCGCAGGTTTACGACAACGTGGGCGACTTCTTCAACACCGGATTCACCGAGAACGCCAACCTCTCGGTATCGCAGAAAACCGACCGCTCGGCATACTCGTTCGGCCTGAGCAACTCGCACCAGGAGGGCATCATCCCCTCGACCGGCCTGAACCGCTGGGGCGCCCGCGGCCTCGTGGACTGGTATATCAACGACCAGTGGAAGACCGGTTTCTCGGCCAACTACGTGCATACCGACATCAAGTCGGCGCCGGTGGCCAACAGCGGCATCATGAACGTGGTCTACGGCGCACCCGCCGAATATGACCTTGGCGGCATCCCCTACCACGCCCCCAACGAACCCACACAGCAGATCAGCTACCGCTCGCTGTCGTTCAACAACCCCTACTGGTGGGCCGCCAACAACAAATACACCCAGCAGACACAGCGTTTCTACGGTAACGCATACGTCGAGTTCCGCCCGAAAATCAACTGGGGCGACGCTTTCGACCTCGTGTTCAAGGAACAGCTCGGCATCGACGCCTACACCTCGCGCTACGGCACCGTGGCCGAGAAGGGCGACGCCACATACAAAGACGCCGGCTACATCGAGAACATCTCATACACCCGCCAGGTGTTCAACAACCTCGTGACAGCCAACTTCACCGCCCAACTCGGCGCAGACCGCGAATGGGAACTCGGCCTGATGGTAGGTAACGAGGTGAACTCTGACCACGTGGTGTCGTCGCAGTACGCCGCCCAGGGGCTGCTGTTCTACGGCCAGCCCACGTTCGGTAACTGCTCGACAATGCTCTACGGGTCGGAATACCCGGCCAACGACCGCACCGTCGGCATATTCTTCAACGCAAACGCCTCGTGGCGCGACATGGTCTTCCTGACCGTGACTGGCCGCAACGACTGGGCCTCGATGATGCCGCGCAACCACCGCTCGTACTTCTATCCCTCGGTATCGGGTGCGTTCGTGTTCACCGAGCTTGAGGCTCTCAAGGGGAACAGCTTGCTCTCGTTCGGCAAGATCCGCGCCTCGTTCGCCGAGGTGGGCCAGACAGGCCGCTGGTACCACAACTTCGGCTACACACCCTCGCTTGGCGGCGGTTTCTACGCATCGACCATCTGGAGCTACCCGGTAAACGGCGTGTCGTCGTTCGTGCCCTACTATGTGCTCTATGACGAGAACCTGAAACCCCAGACCACCAAGAACTTCGAAGTCGGCGCCGACCTGCGCCTGCTCAACGACCGCATCCGCCTGGGCTACACCTACTCGCTGCAGGATGTGAAAGACCAGATTTTCGACATACCTTGCTCGGGTTCAAGCGGCTCGCAGTACCTGCTTGCCAACGGCGGCCACATCCGCACCAACACACATGAGCTTGAACTGAACGCCACCATATACGACTCACGCGACTTCTCGGTAGACCTGGGCGTGAACTGGACCAAATACGAGTCTGTGGTCAAGGAACTCGCCCCCGGCGTGGAGAACATCTTCCTGGGCGGTTTCGTGGAACCGCAGGTACGCGCATACGCCGGATACGGCTATCCCGTAATCTTCGGTACCGCCTTTGCCCGCGACGACCAGGGGCGCATGTACCTCGACGAGGACGGCCTCCCCATGATCACCGGCGAAAGCCAGGTAATCGGCAAGTGCACACCCGACTTCAACATGGGATGGACCCTGGGGCTGCGTTACAAACGCGTGAACCTCTCGACTACCTGGTCATGGCAGAGCGGTGGCCAGATGTACTGCGGCACCACTCTGGTGATGGACATGTTCGGCGCCACCGAGGCCACACTTGACCGCGACACCCCGGTAAAACTCTCGGGCGTGGACTACATAACCGGCGAGCCCAAGACCTCCGAGGTATCGATGTTCGACTACCAGATGACAGTAGGCGACATCTCGGAGGCCGCAATCTACGACACCGACTTCGTGAAGATGCGCGACCTCACCCTCACCTACAATCTGCCGCGCCTGGGCCAGTTCGACATCTCGGTGTTCGGTTTCGTGCGTAACCTCCTCGTATGGGCCAAGATGCCTAACCTCGACCCCGAGTCGTCGATCGGCAACAACAACGCCGGCGGTTACTTCGAGCGTTTCTCGGTGCCCAACACCACATCGTTCGGCGGCGGCCTCAAAGTGAACTTCTGACCCTACTCCTCACATCCAATGT
>CALJBF010000235.1 GCA_938027385.1 uncultured Porphyromonadaceae bacterium
CCGAGGATACACAAACTGAGTGTGTGGTTGATAAAGTTCATCACGATAGGATAAACAATCAACGGCAATAACAGCCACCATATTTTTTTTGCCCGGGGGTCTTGTATTTGATCCATATATTTGTAGATAATGTTATCGTCTTGCTGCACGAATGCATAACATGTAGTTGGCCCATGCATCAACTGCTTCTGCATAAGCCGCTGCTCCGGCCAAGTATGTGCCGACCCATCCAGGCCCAGGCTGTGGAAACCTCCTGCGGCACATAACGGTGGTTGAAATTCTCGTAGAGGGTGTCGATGGTCTCGGTGACGCGCACACCCAGCGGCCCCTCGACGCCCCAGGCGTATGACGGGGCAATCACCGGCTTTTTCGCCGCGGCGGGAATGACGGCGTCCAGAGCCATGACCAGGGTGCACAACAGTACGCACAGCCCTGTGGCCGTCAAGGCCCCGGGCCGGTCAGACTTTATGTGACGTAATATTCTGTACATCGTGGGCACAAAGTTACGCAAAACCCCGGCAATACCAATCGCGTGCATGCCAAAATTGCTAAAAAAGGCCGCCGGCGGGTGGTATCGTATTGTCCGACAAGTCTGACACGTCCGACAGGTAGGACGGGTGACCGGTGCTGATTTCTGTGAACCTTTTCATGACCTCTGTTGTTGAAATTTGAGTAATCTACTGAATTAGCAACTACAACTTAAAATTAATACCGTTATGGATTTTATCTCAGATGACAAACTTGTGATTGTCGGCGCGGCCGGCATGATCGGCTCGAACATGGCCCAGACCGCAGCCATGATGCGCCTCACCCCCAATATCTGCCTTTACGACACATACGCCCCCGGTCTCGAGGGCGTGGCCGAGGAGATGTATCACTGCGGATTCCAGGGCCTGAACCTCACATATACCTCTGATGTGGCCGAGGCCTTCAAGGATGCCAAATACATCGTCTCGTCGGGTGGCGCCGCCCGTAAGGCCGGCATGACCCGCGAGGATCTGCTTCGCGGCAACTCGGAAATCGCCGAACAGCTCGGCAAGGATATCCGCACCTACTGCCCCGACGTAAAGCATGTGGTCGTGGTCTTCAACCCCGCCGACATCACCGGCCTGGTGACGCTGATCTATTCCGGTCTGAAACCCTCGCAGGTCTCGACCCTCGCCGCGCTTGACAGCACCCGTCTGCGCAGCGAGCTGGCAAAATACTTCAACATCCCCGCCGACCGCATCGTGAACTCGCGTACCTACGGCGGTCACGGCGAGCAGATGGCCGTATTCGCATCTACCACCACCGTCGACGGCCAGCCGCTCTCTGAGCTTATCGGTTCTGACGCCCTGCCGCGTCAGGAGTGGGATGAGATGAAACAGCGTGTCATCCAGGGCGGCAAGCATATCATCGACCTGCGTGGCCGCTCGTCGTTCCAGAGCCCGGCATACCTCTCTATCGAGATGGTCGCCGCCGCAATGGGTGGCAAACCCTTCGCATGGCCTGTGGGAACATATGTAAACAACGGCACCTACAACCACATCATGATGGCCATGGAGACAACCGTTGACCGCAACGGCGTCACCGTGCATCCCGTTGCCGGCACCCCCGAGGAGCGCAAAGAGCTTGACCAGAGCTACCACCACCTCTGCAAACTGCGCGACGAGGTTATCTCGCTCGGCATCATCCCCCCCATCAAAGACTGGCACGACATCAACCCCAACCTCTGATTCCCCCCGACATATAAAAACAAAATGTCGTATGTCAAAATGCGCGATTAAGCCGTTTTGACGCACCATAATCATCATTTCATTGTAGGGTCGCTA
>CALJBF010000236.1 GCA_938027385.1 uncultured Porphyromonadaceae bacterium
ACATCGAACATAACTGCCACATGATTGAGGCCACACTGCCGCAGGGCATAACCGCCGCCGAGCTGATTGACAGCCTCAACCCCACCCCGGCCCTGTGCGGCACCCCGCGCGAGGCCGCCATCGCTGACATCACTGCAAACGAGCTCCACGACCGCGGATGCTACGGCGGCGCCGTAGGCCTCGTTTCCACCGCCACCCGGAGCCTACGCCTCTTCGTCACCCTGCGCTGCTGCCACATCTCGGGCCGCACCATCCGGGCCTTTGCCGGCGGCGGCATTACCCCCGACTCAGACCCCGCCACCGAGTGGCGCGAAAGCTCCGCCAAAGCCTCCTTCTTCACCCGCCACATGTCCCCGATTCCCTAACCCCTAACCCCTTACTCATTCCCCCTAACCCTCGCAGCCGCCGCAATCTGCCGCCACAAAACCATACCCAGCAAATCCCTATAACAAATTATCTTATAGACAAATAGCCAAACGTACCTCCGATAACAAAGGGGCATTGCCTTGCGGCTATTCCTTAACAGTGGTTATAACCTCAAATCTTCATTTGGAAAAAGGGACAATAAAATTTCACGATTTTTTTGTTAAATTAAAAAATTATTACGATCTTTGCAGCCAAATTTAGAGTTTATACATGAACTATAAATAATTGAATTTGGCATTTTTCAATTAAGTTACCTTGGAGCATTGTCCGATTCTATGGTGGCTGACAGAATCATTCCTTATTTGATAAAACATTTGTAACTAACCAATTTTACCTATACAAATCGCATTCTTATGTTATTTAACTATGTTTTTAAGCAAATGGGGGGGTAAAATCACCCATCTTCTCCTAATTGGCTTAATCCTAACTGCGACACTGGGGACTCCTTTTGTCTCATTCGGAGCAACCATCACTCACAACCAGATTGTTTACACAATCACGTCTGAACCAAATCACACGCTCGAGGTAGCAGTCGAGAATGCTACTCTCTTCAGAACCAACACCTCGACAATCACCATCCCAAAGACCATCACAAAAGACGGTATAATCTATACTGTGACAAGTATGGCAACAGGTGCGTTCAAGGGAGCTGGCATTAAAGCAGCTAATATTCAGGCCAATCTCATTACGATACCAGCCTTTTGCTTTCAAGAGTGCACTAACCTTGCCACTGTTATCCTACCGGAGACACTCACCACAATTGAAGAATCAGCGTTTGACGGGTGTTCATCTCTCCAGGCACCCAAAAGCCAAAACACCGATACTTGGCCCCTCTCACTCACTCGTATAGGACAGTTGGCATTTCGCCAAACGAAAATGGGTAATCTTAAATTCCCAACTGCCAAAACAATTTCTATTGGAGAAGGAGCTTTCTTCGGAGCCACTATCACCTCTTTGAGTTTTGAAGGCAGTAATCCATCAGAATACTCATTAAGTAGCCCTAGAAGCAGCTCCTGGGGTATATTCGCCAACGTAAAGGGGTTATATTCTGTGATATTACCAGCGTGGCTTACGACCATTCCTGATTGTTTCTTTTACGGCTCTACACTCAAAACTGTTGATATGAGTCAGATTTCCTCGGGCAATCTGAATATCGGCGATGAAGCATTTGCATATAATACCTCGTTGGAAGCAATCAGATTACCCGAAAAAGTCAACACTATTGGAAAGAGCTGTTTCCAAGGTTGTTCTCATCTCAATACTTTGGGTAGCAGTCGAGTATTCCAAAGTGGAAAAATCTATCTACCAATAACAGAAAAGATTAATGATTGGGCGTTCGCGGGTTGCGGTTTCACAGAAATCACAAGAAACTCGTGGCCTGCGACTAAAACTGAATTAGGCTCTGGCGTTTTTCAAGATAACTTATCGTTAACCAAAGTTTCGACACCCGTCTGGCTTGCTAATATCCCCACTTATACATTCCGCAGTTGTCAAGCATTATCAACCCTCACTCTTCATAATGGTCTGAACGGTATATTAAAACACGCATTGGGATATTGCGTCAGTCTGAAAAGTGTTTTGTTGCCCTATACGTTAACACAAATTGACGAAGGTGCATTTCATGCCTGCCATCTTACTGAAATTTCTATTCCTGAATCTGTAAAATACATCGGTAAGAGGGCATTTGCAAGCAACCACTTGACGAAAATTAGATTCCCTCAACCTGAAAATGCAGAATTCACTCCTATTTCTTTCGGATCTTATGTTTTTGAGTCAAATAACGATCTCGAGGATTTCACCTTTCCAGCATGGCTGATTAAGGTGCCTGAGGGAATATTTAGTTCATGCTGGAATCTAAAGACCGTGACGTTCGCAGAAGGCACTACTAACATCGAAAAAGATGCCTTTAATTTTTGTGAAAGGTTACAATTAGGTAATCTTCCAAATACCCTTTAACTCATAGGCATTTCTGCGTTTTACTGTTGTGGGT
>CALJBF010000237.1 GCA_938027385.1 uncultured Porphyromonadaceae bacterium
TAGAGCATCTGACTGTTAATCAGAGGGTCGTTGGTTCGAGTCCATCTTGAAGCGCGAAAAAGCAGGTCAATTCCTTGATCTGCTTTTTTCGTGCGCGGTTACTCCACCCCGGGGAGCCGACAGCCGGGCTAAAGCCCGGAACCATAGACAAACCGGGCAATGTAACCCATAACAAACCCGACGGCAGGAGGCCGTACCAACCGGCACGGCCTCCTGCAACCCGAAACGGGGCGTACCATCAGGCGGGGGCGGCGCCGTGGCGTTGGTCAGCCTGGCGGATGGCCACGTGGCGGATTTTGCCTGAGATGGTTTTCGGCAGTTCCTTCACGAACTCTATCACACGCGGATATTTGTATGGGGCGGTGATGCGTTTCACATGGTTCTGGATATCCTTCACGAGGTCGGCTCCGGCCTGGCGTATGTAGTCCTTGGCCAGTACGATGGTGGCCTTCACCACCTGGCCGCGCACCGGGTCAGGCACGGCAGTAATGGCGCACTCCACCACGGCCGGATGTGTCAGGCAGGCGCT
Organism: uncultured Porphyromonadaceae bacterium; assembly: GCA_938027385.1. Lineage (GTDB taxonomy): Bacteria > Bacteroidota > Bacteroidia > Bacteroidales > Muribaculaceae > UBA7173. Next base: position 530 of record CALJBF010000237.1, read on the forward strand.
CTCGACCTCGAACGGCCCGATGCGGTAGCCCGACGACTTTATGACGTCATCCTTTCGCCCGACGAACCAGAGGTATCCGTCGGCATCGCGGGTGGCGATGTCGCCGGTATGATAGAGGCCGTCATGCCAGGCGTCGGCAGTCAGTTCGGGATCGTCGAGATACCCTTTGAACAGCCCCACAGGCTTGTGGCCGGGGTCGGCGCGTATCACAATCTCCCCCTGCTCGCCGGGTGCGACGGGGTTGCCCAGGCCGTCGACCACATCGATGCTGTACTGCGGGTTGGGAAGACCCATCGAGCCGGGGCGCGGCGTTATCCAGGGGAAATTGCCCACGGTAAGGGTGGTCTCGGTCTGGCCGAACCCCTCGCGGAGCGGGAGGCCGGTGAGGCGTTTCCATTCATCGAACACGCTGGGATTCAGCGCCTCGCCTGCGATTGTGCACCATTTAAGCGCCGAGAGGTCGTATGAGGCCACATCCTCATGAATCAGAAAACGGAACACCGTGGGAGGCGCGCAGAACGATGTCACGCGATAGCGCTCCATCATCTTCAGCAGGTTGGCGGGCACGAACTTGTCGTAGTCGTAGACAAACACGTCGGCTCCGGCCAGCCACTGGCCATAGAGCTTGCCCCATACGGCCTTTCCCCAGCCGGTATCGGCAAGCGTGAGGTGCAGGGCGCCGGGACGCAGGTTGTGCCAGTACGAGGCGGTGACAATATGCCCCAGCGGGTATGTGAAGTCGTGCGCCACCATCTTCGGCTCGCCCGAGGTGCCCGAGGTGAAGTATATCAGCATGGTGTCGTGGTTCTCGTTGGCCACCTCGGGGCGCGTGAACGGGGCGGCGCACTCTATCGATCGGTCGAAGTCAAGCCACCCCTCGGGCACATCCGGGCCGGTGGAGATGAGCCATTCGAGCGTCGGACAGCGGTCTACCGCATCGTTCACATGATTGACGATAACGGGGTCGCCGGCGCCCACAATGGCCTTTATCGAGGCGCGGCGGCAACGGTACACGATGTCGTCGGCCGTGAGCAGGTGCGTGGCGGGTATGGCCACCGCCCCGAGCTTGTGCAGGGCCATCATCGAGAGCCAGAAATGCGGATGCCGCTTGAGCATCAGCATCACGCGGTCACCGCGCCCTATGCCGAGCGACGCGAAGAACGATGCCGTGCGGTCTGAGAGCCGTTTCATGTCGGCGAATGTGAAATGCCGCTCATGCCCCAGGTCATCGACCCAGAGCAGACATTCGCGGTCGGGTTCTTCGTCGGCCCAGCGGTCGACTACATCGTATGCGAAGTTGAACCGGTCGGGCACTTCGATGTGCAGGTTGCGGCAGAAGTCATCGTAATCAGAGAATTGAGTCTGTTTCAGAAACCGTTCGATCATGACAATCTTTTTTGATTATGGATAATGGCGGCGAGTGCAAGATAATTGCGTGACAGCACGCTACATCCCTGTTAGAAATTGGAGTTTGAAAACCTAAGTGGAAAACGCCGCAAGGTAACAAAAAGATTTAAATGAAGGTGTAAAAGAGACAAAGTTTAATAAATTGCACACCTTGAGTTAACAAGAGTTAAAAATCAAAGGTATAGCGCAGAACCTCGGTGGAAAACAGTGACTTGAGGGCGGTGAAATGTATCTGGTAATATGCAGTGAGCCGGTCTACGATAAGGTTGCGGTCGGCTCGGCCGAAACGCCAGCGTGCGGCGTTGGCAAACGTCATGCGCCGCAGCCGGTAAGCCGCCTCGGCCTCGCGGGCAGGCAGGAACAGTGTGTGCGCGGGCTGATAGTGACGGAACACGCCGTCGGCCATATCGAAGACACACCCCGGGGTGTAGGTCGACCAGTCAGGCTCGATGCCCGTCAGGCGCGTAAGCCCCAGCATGAGGGCTATGTGGTAGTTGGCGAGGAGGGGGGAGCCGCCCGGTGCCGATGTGGCGGCGGTAAGGATTTCGGCGGCGTGCTCAAGGTAACTGAACAGCGCCGGGTCGGGTTGGGTCTCGCGCAGGAGCCCCGACAGCAGGTCGGCGCTGAACATGGCCTGCACGGCGCCCAACGGATTGCCCGACGGCGGGAGCACCAGCGAACGGATGCCGCGCGGAGTCTGGATCTCGCGGTCGGGGCGCATGTCGACACTGCACTCGAACAGTGCCATCGGCTGCACAAGAGCACGCACACGAGCCGCCGCGCGCGACGAGGATGCCGGCACAGCCAGCGACATGCGTCCACGCTGGCGGGTATAGACCGTCAGAATCGAGGTGCGGTCATTGTAGCGCACCATGCGCAGGGCTATGCAGTCAAGTGACACAAGCATAGCACAAATTTACAAAATAATCCGGAAAGCCAGAGCGGGGAGGAGGGGCTTTAAGGGTCTTTTAAGGTCTTTAGGGTCTTTAGGGTCCTTAGCGCCCACGACCCTAAAGACCTTAATGACTCTAAAGACCTTAAAGACCCTAAACACCCTGCTCTCTTTAAGCTGCCCGAAGATTATGCCGCCCGGCACGTGCACCGTGGCCGCTACTTTTGCGGCAAAAACGCAAAGCCATGAAACACACAGCAAAAGCCATCAGAGAAATTTCGGTCACGGCGCCGGGGGCGCCCGATTCCATCACCAACCTGCGGCGCGACGCCGACAATCCGGCTATTCTGCGCCCTGTGGGGGAGCTACGGCAGCTTGCCGACAGCGCGGCTCTGCCGACAGGGAGTGTCGTAATAGATGACCGGCAGGTTGTCTTCTGGGCAGACGGGCGCGAGCTGTGGGCGGAGACAGCCGAGGCCGCCGGGGGTGGCGTAGCCCCCATCAGTCCGGCATCACGCCGCCGGAAGGTAGCCACCCTGCCGGCCGAACCGTTGCTGTTCCACGCCGTATCGCCCGGGGTGATAAGGGTGATGCTCAGACATTCGGCCCCGGTCTACCTGACCTGCGACAGCTCTATGAACATCAGCTATGCCGGCCCGGTGCCCCGGTTCAGCGCGCTCACCATCGGCACGACAGCCATCGAGACCATGCGGGCCGACATTCCGCCATGCCGTCTGACAGGGGTGGCGGGGCACGGCACGGGGAGTGTGGATGCCGACGACGCCGAGACCCTGCGCAAGGCCGGTCTGGCGGCGTACGCCTCGCTGCGCGGTGTGGCGCGCCGCACGGGGCGTTTCCTTCAGCCGGTACTGGCACGCTACCGCATCACCGACGCGGCAGGGATTACCCTTTTCTGCGGGCCGTGGGTGATGCCCTCGGCGCCCGAGGGGTTCCAGTGTGCGGGTCAGCTCAGGGTGAGCTGCGATGCCGACAGCGGGCAGACGGCAGCGGGAGCTATCGAGGGGCGCGGATACCTGCTGTCGGTCGGGGCGATAGCGCAGATGACCGAACCGTGGCGCAGTCTGGCCGCACGGATTGTCGTGGAGGTCACCGACGAGATGGAACCGGTTGATGCCGATGGCGCGCCCGGCACAGGCACCGTCTCCGCCGACCCGCGCGGCACGCTCACCGTGGCATGGTATCTGCCCGGATGCACATCTGAAAAGGCCGCCAATCCCGGTCTGCGCGCCCCGCTGGTGGCCGACGCGCTGGCCCGGGCCGAACAGACATGCCGCACGGCCCTGGTGATCGATGACCCGTTCAAGGGGACGGCGGCACAGACCATCGGCGTACCGTCATCCACACGGCTTACGGATGCCCCCGAGACCGCTCCGGCCGTGACAGAAACCTACTCGACGGCTCTTGAAGCGGGCGACATGCTGTTGCTCGGCAATCCGCGCCGCCAGGCAGCCGTGCTCCCTGCGGGTGCCGACTACGCCATAGCCGTATCATCAAGCAGCGCGGAGATGACCCTCTCGCCCCTGCTCACCGTGGCCGATGCCGACGCCACCCGGCTCACACTGCGCGCAAAAGCCTCTGACGGCACTGTAAGTGACCTGACGTACCCCCTCAGGCGTGTGCCGGGGAGCGAACTCGCATACTGGCTGGCCGATGACCTGAAACCGGTGGAAACCGGGCGCGTCACCGCGGTGACCATAGACTCTGGCCGCTCTGCCGTGCCGCGCTACGGGCAGCTTGTCTGCGCCGCGGCCTCGATCCCCGACAGAATTACAGACCGGCTCACGGTGTGCCCCGGTGAAATCGTGGCGCTGACGCAGGCCATGCGCACCAGCGCCGGATGGGACTTCTCGCGCCGCAGAATCATGGTATTCTCGCCGGCAGGAATCTGGCAGACGTCGGTCAGTCCGGCGGGGAAACTCTACGGGGCGGCGCTGCTCGACATGCGCGGCGTGGCCTCGGGCCGGGCGGTCACAGCCGCCAACGACCACAAGGGGGCGCCATGCGTCTGCGCCGTGGCCGACGGCGACCTGATACGCATCGGGGCCACATCGTCGGCGACTCTGCTCAGACGGTGCGGTGCCACAGCACTGGGATGGGCCGGGCGGTATGGCGAGCTGTGGATGTGCGCGCCCGACGGCATAACTCTGCTGAATATGCACGGCGAACGAATCCGCCGCCTCTCTGACCTGCTCGACCCCGACGCCATCAGGTTGCGCGGACATGGGAGCCGTCTGCTCGTGGCCACGGCCGGGGCGATGTTCGACGCCTGCGACGAGGTTCCGGCCGAAACCACGGCATGCCGCCTGTCGTGCCGCATGACACCGGGGGCACACCCCATGCCGTTGTGGCTCAAGGCGGCCATCTCTGCCGCCGAAGTCACGGGACGCATAGACATAACGGGCGACGACGGCTCGCGCGTGGAGTCGCCCCTGATGAGCGTGGGGCTGCACGGCGCGCTGAACTCGCCGTTATGTCTGCCCCTGACGGCGCCGCGCCGCCGCCACATCACGGTGAGCGCCGACCTGAGGCTCTCGGCCGACGCTACGGTCGATTCAATAATTATTGCTAACTTTGGGTCGTGAAAACTACACTTACCCGATATACACTCCCCAACGGCCTGAGGGTGATACACGACTATGACCCGACGCAGGCCATGTGCGTGGTCGACCTGCTGTACAACGTGGGGTCGCGCGACGAGCACCCCGACCGCACCGGCATGGCGCACCTTTTCGAGCACCTGATGTTCGGCGGCTCTGTGAACGTGCCCGATTTCGACGAACAGCTCACCCGCGCCGGAGGGCAGTCGAACGCCTGGACCTCGACCGACTTCACCTCATTCCACGACATACTGCCGTCGGCCAACATCGAGACGGCTCTCTGGCTCGAGTCTGACCGTATGCTGTCGCTGTCGTTCTCTGACAAGGCGCTTGAGGTACAGCGGCAGGTGGTGGTAGAGGAGTTCAAGCAGGTGTGCCTGAACCGCCCCTATGGCGACGCCGACCACCTGCTGCGCGCCATGTGCTGGAAAGAGCACCCCTACGGCTGGCCCGTGATCGGCAAGGATTTCGCCCATCTCGAGGGGGTGACGCAAGACGACGTGCGCCGCTGGTTCGCCGGGCACTACGCCCCCGACAATGCCGTGCTGTCGGTGACCGGAGGGGTAGAGCCCGAACGGCTGCGCCGGCTGGTTGAGAAATGGTTCGGCCCGATACCGCGCCGCGAGATTTCTCCGCGGCTCTACGGCGACGAGCCGGCGCCCACCGCGCCGCGCGTCACCGAGACCTCCGGCAACGTGCCCCAGACGGCACTCACACTGGCCTACCCAATGGACGGCTACGGCACCGTGGGGTATTTTGCCGCCGACGCCATCAGCGACCTGCTGGCCAACGGCCGCTCGTCGCGTTTCTACCGCCGCCTGCTCATGCCCGGCAGATATTTCTCGGAGATCGACGCCGCCATAATGGGAACCGAACACCCCGGCCTGCTGATGATCACGGCCAAACTGCTCGACCCCGCGCTTGAGGAGGAGGCTCTGGCGGCCATACGCGCCCAGCTTGCCGAACTTGCCGCCGACGGCCCCGGAGAGCGTGAGCTTGGGCGGTGCGTGAACCGTCTGCGCAGCGACCGCACTTTCGGGCAGCTGAGCCTGCTGCCGCGCGCCCAGACCAACGCCCTGGCCGAAATGCACGGCGAGGCCCCTGCCGAAGCCCTGCACCGCTACGAGGCCCTGACCCCTGCGGCGGTAACCGAGACCGCGCGCACCATCCTGGCCCCAGAGCGCGAGCGCCTGCTCATCTACCGCCCTGCATAAACCGCGGCGCCAGGCATGAACGGCACCCATAGTTCTGTTATCGGCCGAGTTCGGCCGATAACCCGACAGGCGGCAACGGCGGCAGAGCTGCCGTGACCGTGGCCTATATGGCACCATAAACCCATAGTTAAATTAGTTGCCGGTCATTGAAAATTTGTTAAAACTTTATTAACTTTGTGGCCGGTTGGCCGCAGGAGCGAATTTACCCCGGTGCGCCAATAAACAGATGAACTACAGCTTTCTTGATTTTCTCGGGCTCCTGGGAGCCGTCGGCCTCTTCCTCTATGGCATGAAGGTCATGAGTGAGGGCCTGCAAAAAGCCGCCGGCGACAGACTGCGCAACATCCTGTCGGCGATGACCCGCAACAGATTCACCGGCACCATAACCGGTTTCTTCATCACCGCCCTCATCCAGAGCTCATCGGCATCGACCGTGATGGTCGTGAGTTTCGTGAACGCCGGCCTGATGACGCTGGCACAGTCGATGGCCGTGATATTCGGCGCCAACGTGGGCACCACGTTCACCGCCTGGGTGATAGCGCTGTTCGGGTTCAAGGTCGACATCTCGGCTTTCGCCCTGCCGCTGATCGGTCTGGCGGTACCCCTGCTCTTCTCGAAGAAAAGCCGCACGAAGTCGATGGGCGAGTTCACTATCGGTTTCGCATTCCTGTTCATGGGTCTGGACATGATTTCGAAATATGTGCCCGACCTGCAGAGCAACCCCGAGATGTTCGCGTTCCTGCAGCGCTACGCCTCGATGGGATTCGGTTCGGTGCTGATATTCGCTCTGGTGGGGCTGCTGGTGACAATGATCATACAGTCGTCGGCCGCCATGTTCGCCATAACGCTGATAATGTGCTCGAAGGGGTGGATTACCTTCGACCTGGCGTGCGCCCTGGTGCTGGGCTCGAACATAGGTACGACCATCACCCCCCTGCTCGCCTCGATGAGCGGTAACGTGGCCGCCAAGCGCACGGCCATGGGGCACCTGATGTTCAACATGCTGGGCACGCTGTGGGTGCTGGCGGTGTTCTATCCGTTCGTGAACCTGAACTCGTGGATCACCGAGGAGATCGGCCAGGGTGACCCCACAGCCCTCTACAATTATGTCAACGACCTGAAGGCCACCAACCCGGGGGTGTACAACCAACTCTATGCCGCGGCACTGCCGACTGACCCGGGGGATGTACTGCACCACCGCGGCATCGTGTCGCAGATGCAGGTGAGCGTGTCGTTCGGCCTGTCGATATTCCACACGGTGTTCAACCTCATAAACCTCTCGATAATGATATGGCTGACGAATGTCTATGTCAAGATCGTGGAGTGGCTGGTGCCGGCACGCCACCACGGCGACGACGAATTCCAGCTGAAGTTCATCTCGGGCGGTATGCTGTCGGCCGCTGAGCTCAACATCGCCCAGGCCGAGAAAGAAATCTCGGTGTTCGCCGAGCGTGTGGGCCGCATGCTGCCGATGGCGCGCGAGCTCGTGCATACCAAGGATGGCTCTGACGACTTCAACAAGATATATTCGCGCCTTGAGAAATATGAGGAGATCTCGGACCGCATGGAGCTGGAGATCGCCAACTACCTGAACCGATGCGCCGAGGGGCGCCTGTCGAACGAGTCGAAACGCCGCATCGCCGCCATGCTCTCGATTGATTCGGAGATAGAGTCGATAGCCGACTGCTGCCTGGGCGTGGGCAAGATCCTGCTGCGCAAACAGCAGGCCAACGTGACCTTCAACGAAGAGATTTACAAGAATATAGACCTGATGTTCGACTACGTGGGCAAAGCAATGGACAATGTGCTGCTGCTGCTCGGCAAGCTCGAGAACGAGGATGAGCATGAGATCATATCGTCGTACAACCGCGAGCGCGAGATCAACAACCTGCGCAACCAGCTGCGCACGGCCAACGTGGAGAACATCAACGAGCGCCACTACGAATATCAGTCGGGCATCTACTACATGGACATTGTGTCGACGCTCGAGAAAACCGGCGACTACATCATAAATGTGGTCGACACCATCCGCGACCAGTTCCGCAAGGCCGAACACGCGGCCTGATACCTCTGACATCCACCATCCCCAATGCCCCAGCCTGCCGATACATCAGCCGTCATCCATGCACCCGCCCCTGCCGCCACCGCGGTGCAGGCGCAGGCCGATTCGGCGGCAATGGCACGCGAGGCACAGCGCGTGGCCGATTCGGTGGCGAGGGCGCAGAAACCCACGTTCGCCCCGGCACCGTGGGGTGTATCGCGCGAAAGCCAGGCCCCCTGGTCACGTGCCGACGCCACGGCATACGCCGGTCACCGCCCGGGATGGATGGAGGGGATACGCCCCACCCCGAGGCTGACGTCGCCGGCCGACAACGCCGGAGTGCTTGCCATAATCCTGGGGATGCTGGTGGTGCTGGCGTTCAACATGGGGCACATACGCCGTCTGTTCAAGTCACTGCCGCAGAAACTGCTGTCGGTGCGCCGCCGCGACAACGCTTTCGACGAACGCACCGCCAACGAGACCCGCACGATGTGCCTGCTGGTGCTTCAGCTGTGCGTGATGGAGGCCCTGCTACTGTATCTGTGGCTGGGCACGGGCGCCACACCGGTGTTCGCCACAGTGATGTGGCTCACGGCGCTGACGTGCGGTTATTACACGTTCCAGTTCTGTGCCTGCGCGGTGGTGGGATATGCGTTCGTCGACCGTCTTTCGGCCCGTCTGTGGCGCGACGGCCTCAACGCCTCGTCGGCCCTGCTCGGCATCTGCCTGACTGTGCCGGCGGTTATCGGACTTTTCTATCCGGCCTGGACGCCGACGATGCTCATCGCCGGAGCTGTCCTCTATGTAGTGGCGCGAATCGTATTCATTGCCAAAGGTTTTAGAATTTTTTTCAACAATTTCCTGTCGTTGCTCTATTTTATTTTGTACCTTTGCACCTTGGAAATTATACCGGTCATCGCCGTCTGCGTCATCGCCCGGCAAATCTGCCGCGCGTAGCAGCCGGTCCACTTTTAACCTCCATCGTTTCAGCATATTACCGCCTCGAAACGGTCGATCTACCGAAATGAGCAACGCGAAAGTTAAAAAAATCCTTGTATCCCAGCCCCACCCGGCCTCTGATAAGTCACCATACTTCGATATTGCCAAACGCCACGGGGTGGAACTCGTCTTCAGGCCTTTCATAAAGGTCGAGGGACTGTCGGCACGCGAGTTCCGTCAGCAGAAGATAAATATCAACGATTTCACGGCTGTGATTTTCACGGCCCGTCAGGCAGTGGACCATTTCTTCCGCCTCTGCGAGGAGATGCGCGTCACCGTGCCCGACACCATGAAGTATTTCTGCACCACCGAGCCCATCGCGCTCTACCTGCAGAAGTACATCATCTACCGCAAGCGCAAGATCTTCCACGGCGAGACCGGACGCCTCGACGACCTGATTCCGATGCTGACCAAGCACAACAAGGAGAAGTATCTCTATGCCGTGTCTGACGTCACACCCGAGACCACTCCCCTGCTCGACCAGAACAAGGTGAACTACACGCGCGCCGTGATGTACCGCACGGTGTCGAACGATTTCGGCGCCGACGAGGCGTTTGACTACGACATGCTGCTGTTCTTCTCGCCTGCCGGCATCGACTCGCTGCTGAAGAATTTCCCCGATTTCAAGCAGGGCGACATCCGCATCGGCTGCCTGGGCGCACAGACTGCCAAGGCTGTGGAGAGCGCCGGTCTGCGCCTCGACATCCAGGCTCCCACACCCCAGGCACCGTCAATCACGGCCGCTCTCGACCTGTATCTCAAGGAGAACAACGGCGACGCCGAAGAATGACCCCGCACATCACACCGCGCCCCTGATGACATCGCTGAAACTATCGAAAGCCCACCGACTCTGCTCGCAGACAAGCATCGACCGCCTGTTTGCCGCCGGACAGTCGCGACAGGCCCAGTCAGCGCTGGCCTATCCGCTCAGGGCTGTGTGGTATCAGCGCCAGGGGTACGACGCCACGTCGGGCCCGGTGGTGAAGTTCCTGATTTCCATCCCCAAGAAACGTCTGCACAAGGCGGTTGACCGTGTGCTGATGCGCCGCCGTGTGCGCGAGGCTTACCGCCTGACGCGCAACGATCTGGTGCCGGGCGAGTCGGAACACCGGCTGGCGGTGGCTTTCATCTATGTGGCCGACAAGCCGGTGGAGTACCGCCGCGTATCAGCCTCGATGAGCCGCCTGCTGCGCAAGATTTTTCCCGTCCCCGCAACCGGGGCAGCTAATGTAACGCCCGATACCCCCGCGGCCATTCCCGCCGAGTCATGAATCTGCTGTCACGCGCCGTGAACGGCCTGCTGATCGTACTGGTCAGGTTCTACAAGGGTGCCATTTCGCCGATGCTACCACCCTCGTGCCGCTACACACCCACCTGCTCTGAATACGCTCTTGAGGCCCTGCGCAAGCACGGTCCCCTGCGCGGGTCGTGGCTGGCGATAAAACGCATCTGCCGCTGCCACCCCTGGGGCGGTTCGGGTTACGACCCGGTGCCCTGAAGTGGTTTCGGGTCTGTTTCGGGGAAATGTTTCCTCATTTTCGGCTCACTATGATGAAACCGCTCGCACAGTTCCACGACATACACGCCCACCTGGCCGACGGCGCCAACGACGCGCCCGACGGGGTGCTTGTGTCGCTAACGCCCCCCGAGGCGCGGCGTGTGCTGGCGCATGACGGCACGCATGGGTTCTTCTCGGTGGGAGTACACCCCTGGGCCACGGAAAAGCCTGTCGACTGGGAGGAGCTTGAGCGTTTCCTCACCGACGACCGCGTGGTGGCGGTGGGCGAATGTGGCCTCGACGCACTGCGCGGGGCGCCGATTGACCGCCAGACAGAGATTTTCCGCCGTCAGATCGAGCTTTCGGAACACCTCGGGCTGCCGATGATACTCCACATCGTAAAGGCTGTTGACCGGATGCTCGCCCTGCGCAAGGAGATACGTCCGCGACAGCCCTGGATTCTGCACGGTTTCCGCGGCAACGAACAGCAGGCAGCCCAGCTCGTGCGTGCCGGCCTCTTGCTCTCGCTCGGACCCCGCCACAACCCCGCCGACCTGGCCGCCATCCC
>CALJBF010000238.1 GCA_938027385.1 uncultured Porphyromonadaceae bacterium
CTCGGAATCGAGCGTCTCGAGTTCGAGATGGAGCACGCACGAGTTCACCTGGCTTGCTCCGGCCACGCGCTCATGGTTCACGGAAAGCACGTTTGCGCCGTTATCGGCCACAATCTGTAGCACGCGCGAAAGGGCGCCCGGCTTGTCGTCGACCTCAAGCTCGAACGAGCAGATGCGGCCGTTTTTGGCCAGACCACGGGTAATCACGCGGTTGAGGATATTCACGTCGATGTTTCCGCCTGAGACGAGACATACCACTCTCTTCCCTTTGACAGGAAGATGACCGTACATAACGGCGGCCACCGCTGTTGCGCCGGCACCCTCCGATACAAGTTTCTGTTTCTCGATCAGGGCGAGGATGGCTCCGGCGATCTCGTCTTCGGTAACGGTGACAACCTCGTCGACATACTTGCTGACAAGCTCGAAGGTAAGCTCGCCGGCCTCCTTGACGGCGATGCCGTCGGCGATGGTCGACACCGAGTCGAGATGCACGCGCTTACCCTCTTTAACAGCCTCGTACATTGAAGGGGCGCCGGCGGCCTGCACGCCATAGACCTTTATGTCGGGACGCAGGGTCTTCACGGCAAACGCCACGCCGGCGATGAGACCGCCGCCGCCGATAGGCACCACAATAGCCTCCACATCGGGCATCTCCTCAAGTATCTCAAGACCGATGGTGCCCTGCCCGGCTATCACCAGAGGGTCGTCAAACGGGTGCACGAAAGTGTAGCCGTGCTTGTCGCGGAGTTCGATGGCCTTGGCATAGGCGTCGTCATACACGCCAGGCACCAGACACACCTCGGCGCCGAGACGCTTTGTGGCCTCGATTTTCGAGATGGGTGCCCCTTCGGGCAGACAGATCAGCGACTTTATGCCGCTGCGGGTAGCGCTCAGTGCCACACCCTGTGCGTGGTTACCGGCCGAGCAGGCTATCACGCCCTTGGCTTTCTCTTCGGGCGTGAGCTGCGAAATCTTGTATGCGGCACCGCGCAGCTTGAATGCGCCGGTGTATTGCAGGTTCTCGGGTTTCAGATAGACGTCACAGTTGTCTGACAGGTTTGTGGGACCTATAATCTTGGGGTGACGCGCAATGTCGCGAAGCACCATCTGGGCGCGGTATATCTCGCCGATGGTCAGCTCTCTGTTTTCCATAAAGGGTGATGTTAATGTGACGTATGTAATTTATGTAACTTATGTGACTTATGTTGTTTGGGGGGATTGCGAGAGGCGCGCGTGCATGGCCGCGGCGGCATGCCGCCCGTCGCCCATGGCCAGGATGACAGTGGCGCCACCCCTGACGATATCGCCGCCGGCGAAGAGCATCGGCATGGTGGTCTCAAGGTTCTCGTCGACCTCGAGGGTGCCGCGGCGGGTGACTTCAAGCCCCTCGATCGAGTCGGGTATGAGGGGATTGGGCGACACACCAACGCTTACGATGACCTCGTCGACAGGCATCTCCACGATGTCACCCTCGACAGGCACCGGCGAACGGCGCCCCGAGGCATCGGGCTCGCCAAGCTCCATGCGTTGCAGACGCATGGCCCGCACCCTCCCCTCGCTGTCACCGAGATATTCGACAGGATTGTGAAGTGTGAGGAATTTCACCCCCTCCTCTTTGGCGTGATGCACCTCCTCGACTCGGGCGGGCATTTCGGCCTCACTGCGCCGGTAGACGATATACACCTCGTCGGCGCCCATGCGGCGCGCCGTGCGGCACGAGTCCATGGCGGTGTTGCCGCCGCCAATGACGGCCACGCGCTTGCCGCGGACAACGGGGGTCATCCAGCCTGGACGCCCGGCGCCCATCAGGTTCACGCGCGTAAGATATTCGTTCGACGACATGACACCCCTGAAGTTCTCGCCCGGTATCCCCATGAAACGGGGCAGACCCGCGCCCGAGGCAACAAACACGCCTTTGAATCCGCGGGCCAGCAGATCGTCGTAACTCAGCGTCTTGCCCACGACACAGTTGGTCATAAACTCGACGCCCATTCCCTTGAGGGCGTCGATCTCGACGTCGACAACGCTGTTTGGCAGACGGAACTCGGGGATGCCGTACTTGAGCACGCCACCGATTTCGTGCAGCGCCTCGAATACATGCACCTCATAGCCGCGACGCGCCATGTCGCCGGCAAACGACAGCGACGCCGGACCCGAGCCCACAACGGCCACCTTTATGCCGTTCGAGGCCTCACGCACCGGCACATCGTCGGGCGCTACGCCTTCGGCACGGGCGGCGTTGGCCGTGTCGGCCGCAAAGCGTTCGAGATAGCCGATGGCCACCGGCTGTTTCTTCATTTTATTATAGATGCACCGGCTCTCGCACTGTTTCTCCTGCGGACACACGCGGCCGCAGACCGCCGGCAGAGCCGAGGTCTCACGCAGGGTGTCGGCGGCCAGGCGGAACTCGCGGCGCTCGATGTTCTTGATGAATCCGGGGATGTTGATTCCGACCGGACAGCCGGTCACGCACTGAGGGTCGGGGCAGTCGAGGCAACGGGTGGCCTCAAGTACCGCCTGGTCGAGCGTAAGACCCTGGTTTACCTCTTCGTTGTTGGTCACGCGGTAATCGGCCGGGAGCGACGGCATCTGGCAGCGCGGTATGGCGGTGCGTTCCTTTGCGGTGCGCGCGCGGCGCAGTTCATCGCGCCAGGCGGCGTCGCGGGGTGATATGGTTTCCATATTCTGGTTCCTTTCTGACTGGTTAGTTTATAGGACGCATGCGCATCATCATCTCGTCAAAATCCACCTGGTGGGCATCGAACTCGGGGCCGTCGACACAGACGAACCGTGTCTTGCCACCCACCGTCACGCGGCAGGCGCCACACATACCGGTGCCGTCGACCATAACAGTGTTGAGTGATGCCACGGTGGGCACCTCATAACGTTTCGTGAGCAAACTCACGAACTTCATCATGATGGCCGGCCCGATGGTCACCACCATGTCGACCTGCTCGCGGTTGATTACAGCCTCGACACCCTCGGTAACGAGACCCTTGGTGCCGTACGAGCCGTCGTCAGTCATAATCACGACCTCGTCAGACCAGCGGCGCACCTCGTCCTCAAGAATTATCAGATCCTTAGTGCGGGCTGCAAGAACCGAAACAACCCGGTTGCCCGCCTCCTTCATGGCGCGGATTATAGGCAACAGGGGAGCCACGCCCACGCCGCCGCCACAGCACACCACGGTACCGAACTTCTCGATATGGGTGGCGCGCCCGAGCGGCCCCACTACGTCGTGAAGATAATCGCCCGGCTCTTTGGCACAGATCATGCGCGTGGAGTCGCCGACCGCCTGCACCACCAGGGTGATTGTGCCGCGCGCGGTGTCGGCGGCGGCGATTGTGAGCGGAATGCGCTCGCCTTTCTCGTCGGCGATGACGATAACGAAGTGCCCGGGGCGGCGCGCTTTGGCAATCATGGGCGCCTCGACCACAAGCTTGACTACTTTTTCCGAAAAATGCTCTTTCTCGATTATTCTGTTCATCGGTAAACCGGTTTCATTAACCGGGCAAATTTACTGAAATAAAACCTACCCCCCAAATTTCTTTTACTGTTGCTTAACAGCATCAGCGCCCCGGCCTATGCGCGGAGGATGTAACGCATGTGACGCATGTGATTAATGTGACGTATGTGACTTATGTAACGTATGTGGCTTATGTGGGCACCCACATACGTTACATACGTTACATACGCCACATAAGTTACATAAGCCACACAGCGCACACTGCAAAAAAACGCCACAAAAATATTTGGCTGTAAAATAATTTCATTATATTTGCAAACGCCTCATTATTAGCGCAACCAACTAAAAACCACACTAAAATGAACGAGTTTTTGAAAATATCCGGTGACCTTTCCAATTGGAGCGTTTACCGGAAATCGGTGATTATATGCGATGTCACCGAAATGTTCATTAACCGTGCATTTCAACCTGGCACGCGCACTATAGACCAGATGAGGCAAGCGGCCCGATCATGCAAGCAAAATATCGTAGAGGGGGTAAGTGACAGCACTATATCGGCTGAAATGTGTATAAAACTGGTTGGCGTGGCCCGTGGCTCTGCAAGAGAACTTGCTGAAGATTATGCCGATTATCTGCGCCAACACAAACATGAAATCTGGGGCAAGAATGATGTACGCACCATTAGTGTGAGAAATTTTAGCCGCACGCATAACGACCCTCGTGAATATGTTGATAAGTGTGAAGTGCGCACAAACGAAACCGTGGCAAATATAATGCTTACACTAATTCACCAGATAGATGCCATGCTCGCAAAAGTGCTGAAAACACTTGAGGCACAATTCCTTGTTGAAGGCGGCATAAAAGAGGCTATGAGCCGTGCACGCCGCCAGCAACGCGGTTTCTAACGGCAATTTTGTAATTTATGTGGCGTATGTGACGTGTGTGACTTATGTAACTTATGTGGCGCACGCTACCACCTTATAAGTTACATACGCCACATAAGTTACATAAGTCACATAAGCCACATACGTCACATACGTCACAGCAGCCACATTCCACTCTCGGCGCCGGCAAGCAAATTGCCGCAAATAGCGTGTGTTTATAATCTTTTTGCAAAAATTTGTGCGGTTTGTTTGTTAGTTTGCAAAAATATCTTTAACTTTGCGGCGCAATTAGGTAAACAACAGGTTTCACATACAGCCGCCACGGTGCGGTACAATTTCACCATTAGATAAAAAAGATGAAAACCCAAGAAGTCATCGCCGACCTGAGCCGACGATTCCCCAACGAACCAGAGTATCTCCAGGCTGTAGAGGAGGTAGTATCGTCTATCGAAGATGTATACAACGAATACCCGGCCTTCGAACGCCAGAACCTTATAGAACGCCTCTGCATACCCGACCGCATCTTCTCGTTCCGCGTTTCCTGGACCGACGATGCAGGCCGGGTTCGCACTAACATGGGGTACCGCATCCAGCACAACAATGCCATCGGCCCGTACAAGGGGGGCATCCGTTTCCACTCGTCGGTAAACCTGTCGATTCTCAAGTTCCTGGCCTTCGAGCAGACCTTCAAGAACTCGCTGACAACCCTCTCGATGGGTGGCGCGAAAGGTGGCTCTGACTTCTCGCCGCGCGGCAAGTCTGACGCCGAGGTGATGCGTTTCTGCCAGGCTTTCATCCAGGAGCTGTGGCGCCATATCGGGCCCGACACCGACGTTCCCGCCGGCGACATAGGCGTGGGCGGCCGCGAGGTAGGCTACATGTACGGCATGTACAAGAAGATGGCCCGCGAATTCACCGGTACATTCACCGGCAAGAGCCTCGACTTCGGCGGCTCGCTCATGCGTCCCGAGGCCACAGGCTACGGCAACGTCTATTTCCTTCAGAACATGCTCGCCACAAAGGGCATCGACCTCAAAGGCAAGCGTGTCGCCATCTCAGGCTCAGGCAACGTGGCCACATACACCGCCCAGAAACTCATCTCGCTCGGCGCCAAAGTAGTATCGATGAGCGACTCTGACGGCACAATCATCGTCGAAGAGGGCCTCACCCCCGAGCAGATGGACTATATCTTCACCCTCAAGAACGAATACCGCGGACGCATCAGCGAGTTCGCCGACGAATATCCCGATGCCGCCAAATACTATCCGCGCCAGCGCCCCTGGAAACTGGTGAAATGCGACATCGCCATGCCCTCGGCCACGCAGAACGAAATTGACGGCGACGATGCCCGCGCACTCCTGGCCAACGGCTGTTTCGCCGTGAGTGAAGGCGCCAACATGCCCTCGAACCGCGACGCCGTGCATGAGTTCCTGAAAGCCCGCATCCTTTACGCCCCGGGCAAGGCCGCCAACGCCGGCGGCGTGGCAGTCTCGGGTCTGGAGATGGCACAGGACTCGCAGAAACTGATGTGGAGCGCCAAGGAGGTCGACGACAAACTGCGCTCAATCATGGCCGACATCCATTCGCAGTGCGAGAAATTCGGCAAAGCCCCCGACGGCTCGGGCTACATCAACTATGTGAAGGGCGCCAACGTGGCCGGGTTCATGAAAGTTGCCCGTGCCATGATGGCTCAGGGCATCCTTTGAACACAGCTCACTCCCTGTAGATAAGCAATAAAAGATCCCCCGCAGGAAGCGTCAGCCGCCTGCGGGGGATCCGTTTTTACTACCTATAATTACCTGTTTATTTAAAAGGTCGTTTTAATAAGTGCGTGCGGTCAGCGCACGATTTTGTATGCACCGGCGGTCGTGACCACCACATAGATGCCGGAGGCGAGGCTGTCGGCGGTATCGGCCACACGTATGCCCGAGAGGGTGTAGACGCCGGTCACACCAGGCTCCGTGGCCTCATCGGCCACATCGGCAATGTCGGTCGTACTGTTCAGGGCCACGAGATTGACGTTGTCGAAATCACAGTAGCCGCTCAGTTTTTTCCCTTCGAGGCGTCGGGTCATGAACGTAAGCGTAACGGTGTTGCCTGAGGCCACGAACGTGTGTGACTTTGTCTCCCAGTTGCCGGGGTTTCCGGCGCAGTCAATCTCCTTGTTGCCGGCTGTGGTGCCCTCGATCAGGGCGCCGCAGGGCATCCAGCCGTTCACGTTGCCGTTCCAGCCTGCCCAGTCATTGATGTCGGTGCGTTTGTCGAAACTCAGGGTGTATTCTTTTCCGGGGGTTACGGGGATGGTCTGTTTCGCGCAGAGATACGTATTCCAGTCGTTCTTGTCGGGGTTGCGCTGCATGTGCAGATAGGTGCGGTCGCCCTCCTGCCCGATTTTCCCGGCGATGTGCCAGGTGGCGCTCCCGACATTTCCGCCGGTGGAGAGATACATCTCCCAGCCGTTCAGGGCGCCGGTTATGCAGTTGTCGCCAATGAATCCGCCGGCTTTCGAATAGTCGCCGTTGTCGTCGAACGAGGGGTTTGTCAGGCCGACGGGAACTATGACTGTCTCAGGGGCGCTTTTCAGCGTCACGTCGTCGACATCGAAAGATGCCGCTCCGTTGCCGTTGCCGTTGTTCCAGTCGTTTTTCATATAGATTTCTATGGCCACATTCTCGGCGTCGGCCTCGAAGGTTCCGGTCCAGTCGGTCCAAGCGTCGCCGCATGTCACAGGCATATCCTTGACTACCTCGTAGGTCTTATAGCCGCGCTCGTCGCACTTGTAGACGCGGAACCCCTGCGGGGCGCCCCCTGCCGAGCGCACGAGAGCCGAAACACTGTATTTCTGACCGGGAACCAGCCCCTTGGCGTGATACGACACCGTACCTTCGGCCCAGGCATGGTTGGCGTCGCGCTCGATGTGCAGATAGTTGCCGCGGCCATCCTCAGACGGCACGCTGACACGCACGTTATAGTCGTCCTGGGCTATCTTCCAGTACGGAAGATGGCCGTCGACCACGCTATACTTACTCTCAGAGCCGTTGTACCATACCGAGGCCTGACGGTGCGCGAAGGCCGGATCCTCGAACGAACCGTTGGCGATGAGGCTGCCGTCTGCGCCCTTGTAACCATACGCCTCGGGCACTTCGAACTCCGAACCTGTGGGCTCGTAGACATACACATAGTCAATGAGATAGTCAACCGGGAATTTGGTATTGTCGACTTTACCGCCGTTGTCGCCCCCGAGGGCGAGGTTCAGGCGCAGTTCCTGGCGGTTCTCAGGGTCGCGGTAGGGATTGCGGCCTGTATAGGGGTACCAGTCGGTGCGCACGTTCACCGTGTTGCAGAGCTGGGTATAGTTCAGAAGTTCGCCGTCGCAGAAGAGCTTTATGTAGTCGTCGGTGTACTCCATGCGCCACACATGGTATCCGCTGCCGAAAGTGGCGTCGTCGACGGCCTTGTGCTTGCTGTTCCATTTGGCGCTGTAGCGCTGTGTGTTGCCGCCGTGCGCCACGTTGGCATGGATGGAATGGCCGTCGGCGGTAGGATAATACTCCAGTATGTCGATCTCGCCGTTGAAGGGCCACTCGGCGAAATTGCCGGTAGTCCAGATGGCGGGCCAGAACCCTTCGCCTACAGGTATTTTGGCTCGGATTTCATATATGCCGTAGCCGTAGGCATGTCCCTTGCTCCATACGCTCCCCGAATCATGGTGGCACGCCTGCGCGCCGCCGCCCCAGTCCGGACGGGTCAGCCAGTATGTATCTTCGTAATAATTGGCGTGTATGACGAGGTTGCCGTCGGCCGCCCAGACGTTTTTCGAAGTATAGTTCTGGATTTCGTTATTGCGCTGGTACCCCTCCTCGCACTTCCAGAAACCGGAATCGAACGAGTCGAAGTTCTCGGCGAGCGACACCTGATAGCCCGCCGGAGCGCTTTGCGCCACGGCCTGTGATGCCGGCAATAAAACCGCGCCCAGGACCGCAGTATTCAGTAAAGAGAATTTCATTATTGAAATTTGGGTTAGTATTTGTAGAAAAATGAACTTAAGGTAAAGAAAACATCAACCGGCAATACTTTCGGATTATCAGCATCCGCATGGTCAATGTCAAGTCATCGCAAGATTTTCCACGGCAAAGGTAACGGACGAAAATCTGCCACGGCCACGGCAAATTCTTAAAAAACGGGCGGCAAATCGTACACAAGGCCCTTATTCCGAATCACGCACTGCTTTTATACGATTCTCAGCCATCACCACACGGCCAGGGAACAAAAAAAGAAACCTCCACCCGTCAGGGCAGAGGTTTTTCTGCAGTTCTGTGCGCAAGGGGGGACTCGAACCCCCACGCCTCGCGGCACCAGATCCTAAGTCTGGCGCGGCTACCATTACGCCACTTGCGCGTATGCGGTCACAAAGTTACACAATTTTCGGCAATTGCAAAACTGTTGTGACCGCAGATGTTTCACCGATTTCTTGCGGAAATTGCAGAAATATGCGGAAATATAGTCACCACCACTGGTGAAAATGGTGTACGGGACCGTGGCCGTGGCCGATGCGGTAGGCGGCTCCGGCCTCGATTGCCCGGGCGATATATTCCTTGGCGGCGCGGGCGGCAGAATCGAGATCCATCCCTTTGGCCAGGGATGCGGCCAGCGCCGACGACAGGGTGCATCCGGTGCCGTGGGTGTTGGGGGTGTCGAGACGGCGCGATTTCAGTTCGGTGACACGGCCTGTCTCGGCATTGAAGAAGATGTCGATCAGCTCGGCGTCGCTGAGGTGCCCTGCCTTCAGGAACACCGAGACACCGCCGCAAAGTGCCGACAGCTCGCGTGCGGCGTCGGGCAGCTCGCTCTGAGCGCTGACAGCGTGTCCGAGCAACAGCTCGGCCTCGGGGATGTTTGGGGTAATGACCCTGGCGTGGGGAATCAGCTCGTCGCGCAAAGTGGCCACGGCATCGGCCTCAAGCAACGGGTCGCCTGAGGTCGCCACCATCACAGGGTCGAGCACGATGTCGCGCACGCCATAACGCGCCAGCGTATCGCGCACCGCCACAATCAGCTCCGAAGAATGGAGCATGCCGATTTTTATGGCGTCGGTTCCTACATCGTCGAGCACCGACCGTATCTGCCCGGTCACGAACTCCACGGGAACAGGATGCACGCCGGTTACGCCGACGGTATTCTCGTCGACTACGGCCACCACCACCGATGTGCCGTAGCACCCGAGGGCCGAGAATGTCTTCAGGTCGGCCTGCAGGCCGGCGCCTCCGCTGGGGTCACTCCCGGCAATGGTGAGGGCGCGTCTGTATTGTCTGGTCATGGTCAATGGGTGCAGGAAATCATTCGTTTGTGGCGCCCACGGGCCATTTCTCCAGGTCGTAGGCGCTCTGCCAGAACATCCACTCCATGCGCGTGGCCTGAACGAAGGCGCGCGTCATCTGCTCGCGGATCTCGGGCGTGGCTGCGGCGGCGAGGTCGTCGCAGATCGAGATGGCAAGATTGTTGCTTGTCTCGAAAGCCGGGTCACCGTAGCAGTCGATCCACGCCTTATAGGGGTTGGCGTCGCCGCTCTGACGGCGGTAAATTGTCTCGCCAACCTCTTTGTAGACCCAGAAACATGGCAGGATGGATGCCGCCTCGACCTCGACGGGGGCGTATGCCTGTGACTTGAGCCACGAAGTGTAGAGTGTGCAGGCCGGTCTCATCTGCGAGCGCGACAGTTTCTGCCCCTTGATATACACCTCATGCAGGGCCTGCTCAACAGCCACCCCGTCGGCGGCAAATCCGATGAACGCCGAGGCATGGTCATCGCGTTCGAGCCGCGAGGCTATGTGTGCCAGCACACGGAAGTATTCGGCGATATAGAGCGAGTCCTGCGTGATGTATTGCAGAAAGCGCTCGCGCGAGAGTGTGCCGGCGCTCAGCTCGGTGATGAACGGCAGTTCGAGAATTTTCTCATAAGTCGGGAAAGCCGCTTTCCAGGCTCCCTTGCTCCATTTTTCCATATTTTCTATTAGAATATCGTGTTTATATGTGGTTTCAGAAATCGATTATACCGCTCTGCATGGTGCGCAGGTCGATGTAAAAGAGTCGTCCGTCGAGGGTGCCGGCATATCCGGTGATATGCTTTATCGCCTCGGCCGCCTGCAGGGTGCCGGTGACACCGGGCACGAACCCGATCACAGGTTCCGGACCGCGTGGCGCTGCTGACGGTTGCGGAGCCTCAGGGAAAAGGTCGGTGTACCGCCTTCGTTTCGCCCCGTTCATGAGCGCTATCTGACCGGTATATCCACCTATGGCACCATATACCCAGGGTTTTCCGAGCCGGGCGCAGACCTCGTCAAGCAGATAGCGTGTCGCGAAATTGTCGCAACAGTCGAGCACCAGATCATAACGCCCGATAATTTCACCGGCGTTTTCGGCACAGAGCCGCACAGGGTATGGCTCGATCACCGTGGCGGGCGAGAGTTTACCGAGGCGGCGCACGGCGCACTCGGTTTTCGGGTGCCCCAGATCGGCCTCGGTATAAAGCACCTGGCGGTTGAGGTTGGTGATGCCGACGGTGTCGCCATCGCACAGCCCGATGCGGCCTGTTCCGGCGGCGGCAAGATAGGTCGCAGCAGGAACACCAAGTCCGCCGGCGCCTACGACGAGTACCGAGGCCGCCGCAAGGAGGCGCTGACCGCGCTCCCCTATCCCGTCAAGCAACAGCTGGCGGTGATAACGGCTCTGCGCGATGTCACCTCCGGTAGAGGGTGAAGATTCGGCAGTCATGTCAGTCGAAGATTTTGTCCCAGTCTTTCCACACGACCTCCACGCCGGCGGCGCGCAGATCGGCCTCGACCTCATGCGGGGTGCGTTCGTCGCTCACTGAGAACTGTTCCAGGGCCTGCGGATAGGTATAGTAACCGCCCGGTTCGGTTTTCGACCCGGCGCTCATCGACGTGGCGCCGAGCGTGGCCATGTTGTTGCGGAATTCGGGGCGCTCGCGGGTGGAGAAGGATATGTCCACATCGGGGTCAAAGATGCGGAAAGCGAACGTGAGTTGTGCCAGCTCGCGGTCAGACATCACGACATTTGGCTGGAAATGCCCCTCGGAGGGGCGCATACGCGGGAAATTCACGCTGTAACGGGTGCGCCAGTAATTGCGCCGCAGATACAGCAGATGACGCGCCATCATCGTGACGTCGGTGCGCCACTCCTCCAGTCCGATCAGCACGCCCATGCCGATCTTGTGCACGCCGGCCTGCCCCATGCGGTCAAAGCCGTTGACACGCCATTCGAAATTTGATTTCATTCCGGCAGGGTGATATTTGCGGTAATTCTCGCGGTGGTAGGTTTCCTGGAAACATACCACTCCGTTGAGTCCGCTGTGTGTCAGGCGCTCGTACTCCTCG
>CALJBF010000239.1 GCA_938027385.1 uncultured Porphyromonadaceae bacterium
GCGTGTCGTTCATTGTTGCCCTGGCGGCATCTACCGTCGTGGCGCTTACCCTGACGCCGGTGCTGTGCTCATATCTGCTTGGCGGTAACCGCAAGGAGAACGAACGCACAGGCCGCGAACCCTGGGCCGCGCGCAAACTCAAGGGGGCCTATACCCGCTCGCTGAACTGGTGCCTGCGCCACGGCAAACTGATACTCGGCGCCACCGGCTGTCTGTTCGTGGTTTCGGTGGCACTGATGTTCACCCTCGGCCGCGGATTCCTCCCAGGATTCAACGAGGGGTCGCTTACAATCAATGTCTCCACCCTGCCGGGCATCTCGCTTGACGAGAGTGACCGCGTGGGACGCCTCGCCGAAAAGCTGATTCTCTCGGTGCCCGAGATCCGCACCGTGGCCCGCAAGACAGGCCGCGCCGAACTCGACGAGCACTCACTGGGCGTGAATGTCTCGGAAATCGAGGCCCCTTATACCCTGAAAGGCCGCTCGCGCAACGAGATGGTGCGCGAGATACGCGCGAAACTCGCCGAGATTCCCGGCGTCAACATCGAGATCGGCCAACCCATATCGCACCGCATAGACGCCATGCTGTCGGGCACCGAGGCCCAGATAGCCATAAAGATATTCGGCGATGACCTGAACCGGCTTTACGCCGTGGGCAAGCAGGTGCAGCAGATAGCCAAGGGGGTCGAAGGGGTGACCGACGTCAACCTCGACCAGCAGATCGAGCGCCCGCAGCTTGAGATTGTGCCGCGCCGCGACATGCTGGCCCGCTACGGCATAACGATGGCGCAGTTCACGAATTTCATTGATGTTGCACTGGCCGGAAAGGCAGTATCGCAGGTCTACGAGCATGGTCTTCCCTACGACTTCACCGTGAAATTCGATGATGACTCGCGTGCCACCGCCGACCGCATCGGCTCGCTTTCCATAGACTCGCGCGAGGGGAAAATCCCCCTCTCGAACGTTGCCGATATCCGTTCGGTCACCGGCCCCAACACTATATCCCGCGAAAACGCCCAGCGTCTGCTTGTGGTCTCGGCCAATGTGGAAGGGCGCGACCTGCGCGGCGCTGTCAACGAAATCTCGCGGCGCGTGGCCGACAATGTCACGTTGCCCGAAGGGTGGATGGTGACCTACGGGGGCCAGTTCGAGAGCGAGGCATCGGCCTCGCGCACGCTCATGCTGACATCGCTGGGCGCTATACTGATTATCGTGATGCTTTTGTATGGCGAGTTCCGTTCGTGGCGCGAGTCGGCCATAATACTCGTGAACATGCCGCTGGCCATGATCGGGGGCGTGCTGATACTGGTGTTCACCGGGGGCGAGCTGAATATCCCCGCCATCATCGGTTTCATCTCGCTGATGGGCATAGCCACCCGCAACGGCATGTTGCTTATCTCGCGCTACAATGCCACCGGCGTGGCGCGGCAGCTCGACCGTGGCGATGACACCGCGCTGGTCGATGCCTCGCGCGACAGGCTCATCCCCATCGTCATGACGGCGCTCACATCGGCTCTGGCGCTGATACCGCTGGCGCTCCGCTCGTCGGTGCCGGGCAACGAGATACAAAGCCCGCTCGCAGTGGTGATTCTCGGCGGCCTGGTGTCGTCGACCCTGCTCAACATCTACGTGGTACCCATCCTGTTCCGTCTCACCAACCGCAAGAAATGAAGAAGACAACCATCATAGCATCTGTAATCGCGTTTGCCCCGGTCATCGCCCCGGCACAGACATTCGGCGAAATCGTCGACGCTATCGCCGACGCATCGCCGGCGGTATCCGTCATCGATGCCGACGGCCTTGCCGCCGAGGCAGCGCTAAAGGGCGCCAACCTGCTCGAAGGCCCCGAACTTGAGGCCGAACGCCTCTATGCACCGGCCGGTGGAGAGCACCGTTGGTCGGCCGGCATATCGCAGACCCTCCCCGTGCCCGGTCAGTTCAGCCGCACGTCACAGGCCATGCAGGCGCTCAGGCGCCGCAATCTGGCGGCTGCCGAGGCGGCGCGTGCCGAGGTATCAGTGTCCACCCGGCGTCTGCTGATTGACTACATCGCCGCAAAGGCCGACCGCGAGCTCACACACCGCATCGCACTGTCGGCGACCGAACTGCTCGAGAAATACCGCCGCGCTTTCGAAGCCGGCGAGGCCACTATCATCGACCTCAACAAGACACGAATCGAGGCCGCCCGTGCCAATGCCGCCGACGCGCAGGCCGAAGCTCAGCTCGAAGGATACCGTGCCGAGATTCGCGCCATAGCGCCCGACGACGCTACCGCCGAGGCCGCGCTTGCCCTGACAGACTATCCGCCTGTTACAGAACTTCCGCCATTGCCACAAGTCATAGCCCGCTACGAGACGTCACCTAAGGCCATGCTCGCCATCGCTGAAGCAGATTATGCGCACGCCACGACATCGCTTGCCGCGACCGAACTCTGGCCGCGGCTCGGCGTCGGCTACGCCCACGCATACGAAGAGGGCACGCACTACAACGGATTCACTGTCTCGCTGAAACTTCCGGCCTGGGGCGCCCGCAACACCGGCCGCACCGTGGCGCAACAGCAGGCACTGTCGACACAGTTCGCGGCCCAGCAGACCCGTGCCGAGGCAATGGCTGAAATAGGCGCCCGTTATGCCGAAACCGCGTCACTCGCCCGGCAGCTTGACGAACTCGCCCCGGCGGTGGCCATCGCCGACAATTTCGGACTGTTGCGGCGCGCCCTCGACGGCGGTGAACTCACCCTCCTGGCCTACCTGCAGGAGACACAGTATTTCATCGAGGCTCAGCGCCAGTATATCGCCCTGGCACGCGACCACGCCGCCGCCATGGCCATCCTCTCCCCCTACCTCTGACAATACATACGCCACATTCGTTACATACATCACATAACTTATCCCCCACAAACAACA
>CALJBF010000240.1 GCA_938027385.1 uncultured Porphyromonadaceae bacterium
CAGGGCCTTTACCTCGTCGGCGGTGACGAGGTTGAAATCTCCGTTTATGGTCTGCTTGAGGGCCGAGGCGGCTACGGCGAACTCAAGCGCCTCTCCCTGGGTGGGCATGGTAAGCAGGCCGTGAATCAGTCCCCCCGAGAAGCTGTCGCCTCCGCCAACGCGGTCAATGATGGGGTCGATGTCGTAGCGGCGGCTCTCGTAGAACTCCTTGCCGTCGTAGATCATCGCTTTCCAGCCATTGTGCGTGGCCGAGAACGACTCGCGCAGGGTCGAGGCCACATACCGGAATCCGAATTCCTTCATCATGGCCGCGAAAATCCCCTTGTACCCTTCGGCGCCGGTGTCGCCATGCTCCACGTCGGCATCGGGCTTGAACCCGAGGCATAGTTCGGCATCCTCCTCGTTGCCGATGCAGACATCGACATACTTCATGAGCGGACGCATGACGCTCTGCGCCTTTTCTGGCGTCCACAGCTTTTTGCGGAAGTTCAGGTCGACGCTCACCGTCACGCCGTGTCGTCTGGCCGCCTCGCAGGCCAGGCGCGTCAGTTCTGCCGCCTTGTCGGATATGGCCGGAGTTATGCCGCTCCAGTGGAACCAGTCGGCCCCCTCCATGATGCTGTCGAAATCGAAATCTTCAGGCACCGCCTCTGCCATGGCGCTTCCGGCACGGTCGTATATTACCTTGGATGGGCGCATCGACGCCCCGGTCTCGCAATAATATATGCCCACACGGGCTCCGCCGCGGGCTATATGGCCGGTATGCACACCGTAGCGGCGCAGGGCGTTCACCGCCGCCTGGCCGATCTCATGCGAGGGGAGCTTGCTCACAAACCATGCGTCGTGCCCGTAATTGGCACAGCTCACGGCCACGTTGGCCTCGCCGCCGCCCCAGATCACATCGAAACTGTCGGCCTGTATGAAACGTCTGCATCCGAATGGCGAGAGGCGCAGCATGATCTCGCCCATTGTCACTATCTTACTCATTGTTGCCTGTATTGTCTGATTGAATGTTGTTTATGCTTTCCATAAGTTTCACGGCATCCACATAACGCGCGATACCGTCTGCCACAAGTTTGGCGTCGCGCATGGCGTGAACCACCGTTGCCGGACGGTTGGTCACATCCCCGCCGGCGAACACACCTTTGCGGGTCGTCATTCCGTAGGGATTTTCACGGGTCAGCACATACCCCTTGTCATCGACTTCTATCCCTTCCGTAGAAGACACAATACGCGAAGCCGGAGCGCTCCCGACTGCCATGACGACATGGTCAGCCGGAACCACGGTCTCAGTGTCGCCGGTACGTAATGTTATCTCCTTGAGATGCTCGGCATCGAGAGCCGATATGTTTGTGATGGAGGTGTTCCAAAGGAATCTCACCCCTTCCGCCACAGCTTCATCATATTCGGCTCTGAGGGCTTTCATGTGGGTTATGTCACGGTGATAAACCACCGTCACCTCTTTGCTGCCCATGCGCAGGGCAGTGCGTGCGGCATCGATGGCCGTATTGCCACAACCGACCACAAACACACGGTCACCGTTGCCTACGATAACTTCCTCGCGCGACATGGAGCCGCTTTCAAAGAGACTCACACGGCGCAGGAAACGTATTGCCTGGCGTACAGCCGGATGGTTTATGCCGGGGATTTCAAGCCGTTTCGGTACGCCGGTTCCCGTTCCCATGAAAATAGCATCGAATCCCTGCGAGAACAGGTCGTCGACTGTATAGTTCTCGCCGACAGTCGTATTGAGATGGAATGCAACGCCGAGGTTCTCGATTTTCTTTATCTCACGGCGTACCACCTCTTTGGGAAGTCTATATTCGGGGATGCCGTACATCAGCACGCCTCCCGGTTCGGACTCCATTTCGAATATCTCGACGGCAAAGCCCTGGCGCGAGAGATCGCCGGCTATGGTAAGCCCCGCCGGTCCGCTGCCTATTACAGCTACTCTGCCGCGGTTCTTTTCCGGAATGGCCTCATGGGTAAGCCCGGCATCGGAATCGAAATCGGCGACAAACCGTTCCAGTCTGCCGATATTTATGTGCTGTCCTTTCTTTCCAAGCACACAGTTGCCTTCGCACTGCCGCTCATGGGCGCATACCCGGCCGCACACGGCAGGCAGATTGCTGCGACTATTGATGATAGTCATAGCGTTCCCGAAATTGCCTTTGGAAAGTTCCGCTATCCAGTCGGGAATATCGTTGCTTATCGGACATCCTTTCCTGCATGACGGAACCTTGCAATGAAGACAACGCTGGGCCTCTTTGATTGCTTCCGGCAGCGTGTAACTTTCGTTGACCTCTTTGAAATCCGTTGTCATCTCATTTCAAGATACCGGACCTTGTCCATATCGCCGTAATCGAGGTTCTCGCCCCCCATGCCCCAGATGAACATGTAGTTTGATGT
>CALJBF010000241.1 GCA_938027385.1 uncultured Porphyromonadaceae bacterium
CGGGCAATGTGTAGTCTGCGACATCAGGGTCATCGGCGTCGACGGGTTTCCCGGCCTCGGCGCCGGCCTGACTGATGCTTACCGTGGCGCTCTGTCCGTCAGCTGACACGGTGACGGTCGCGGTGCGTGCGTCGGTGGCTGTATTGGCGTCGGCAGTAAGCCGGATTACCCACACACGGTCAGAGTCGCCGTTGCGGGCGGCGTTTTCAAGATGCAGCCACGAGGCGTCGCACACGGCCTGCGGGGGAGTCTGCGATTCGACATAAATGGAATTTTCGCTCTGCTCGGCCGGGAGCGAGAGCTGAGTCTGAGCGACCTTGAACGTCACCGCCGGTTTCGGGTCGTCGCTGCTGCCGCACGACATCAGGCACAGCATCACAGCCTGTGCCAGTATCATGAGTAGAGTCTTGTGTATGTTCATTGGAAGTTACTTATGACAATTACAGAGGGTGTTGCAAACCCCATCCCAACATTTCATTTTGCCGGGTTTTGCAACACCCTCCTAAGGTTACAGGATCAATGTCTGATCACGAAATGATAGGCCAGATATTCGTCTTTTTCTGACGAACGGGCGCCGAGCCACATGCCGGTGACGTGTCCGCTGTCATCTTTCTCGATGGTCATCACACGGAGAGAGTTGGTGGCGTCGAGGGCGAAACTTGCCCATCCGATCACCGTGAACGAGGGCACGCTGCCCTCGAAGGTGAAGATGCCTTTGTCGTCAAGGGTGAAAGTGGTGTTTACGGCAGTTCCGTCGGGCATGATGAACCGTGCGGTATTGTCGGCGCTGTCCATCGTGAGCGAGAACCCTGCGTAGAGCGACGGATCCACGGTGCCCAGCCAGTCGGGATAGTCCGAGGCCTGTTTCCAGTCGTTCATGAACGAACCGGCCAGGGTGCACCAGTTGAGCGGCGTCTCGGGCGAGATGATCCATGTCAGCGCGGTGCTTGTGGTCTGGGTGATGTCGTTGCGCCAGCCGTCGGGGAGCTCGGGTTCGGGAGCGGCGTCGGGCACATAGTTCTCGAAGTAGTCGCGTGTCACGTAGTTGATGGCGTCGTTGCTGTTGTAAGGCACGATCTGCATGGCCGTCTCCGAGAGGTAGAGCAGACGGAATGTGCGGTCAGAAATCTCTTTCGTGTTCAGGGGGAACACGTCAGAGAACGAAAGCGTGTGGTTTTCGATGTCGAGCATGTATGTGCCCTTGCCGATCACATTCCCGGCGGCATCGGTGATGGTGACATGCGCGCCGTTGATGAGGTCGAACGTCATGTAGCCGTAGTTGGCGAGACCGCACATCCATGAGTTGCCGGCGTAGTCGGCCGCCCAGTACCAGTTCTCGTCGTTTCCGGCGGCATCCTTTTCGGCCGGGGTCGAGTCAATGGCGTTTGCCCTGTCCCAGGGTGTAGAGTCGATGTAGTTGGCATACGATGTCTCGGTCTCGTCCTTGGAGTGGAGCTTGTCCCAGGTATAGTTGTGGTTGAAGTACCAGTGCGGGCCTTTCCAGAACGTTGTCTTGGCCGAGCCGTCTTCAAGCTGAGCCAGGTCGATCTGCCATGTCTTGCTGTTGCCGATGCCGCCGCTGAGGCGGTTCCACAGGAAGTGGTCGACAAACTCGGTGCAGAACTCGTCGATGTGGAACATGGCGGGTTTGCTCCATACATAGCCGCCTTTGGTGCTGACGCCCATGCGCACCTCGTAATCGCCGTCGAAAGCGATGCGGAGCGTATGCTCGTTGCTCACGGCGCGTCCCTGCGGGGTCTCCCAGGCAATCTGGTAGCTCGGGGGGAGCAGACTCTTCAGATGCACGACAGTAGGGTTCTCGGGGTCGTGGGTGATGGAGAACGCCACACCCTCGACGAGGTCGTCGGCCTTGATGTCAGGCGAGACGAGGTCATGGTCATCGGGCGAGCATGATGTCAGCAGCGCAACGCCCAGGCCAAGAGCCATGAATATGTTTTTCAGTTTCATTTTCTGTTGGTTTTATCGATTAGTTTTACCAGCCGGGGTTCTGTTTGAGGACTCCGTGCGACAGTGAGATCTGGTTGGCGGGAATCTGGCTGAGACCCTTCGTGGCCACGATCTTCGCGCGGTCGTAAACGACTTCGGCATTCTTGCCGCCGTTCTGCACTGTACCGCCCGAGCGCATCACGGCGTCGGCCATTACATCAACGCCCTGGCGGAGCAGATCCCAGTAGCGTATTCCCTCGTAGGCGAGTTCGCGGGCACGTTCGTCGAGTATATTCTGACGTGTGGCCTCCACGTGGGGCAGACCTGCGCGGCTGCGGATTCGGTCGAGATAGTCATTCGCGTTGGGCGAGCCGAGTTCGGCAGCCATGAGCAGCACATCGGCGTAGCGCACGATTACCCAGGGCTGCGCGTTGTTGATCATGAAGTCGGCGGTCCCGTCGGGGTTTGTTGCGGGCTGACCGTTGCCGAACACTAGCGGGGTATATTTCTTGAAGTTGAGACCGGTGTATTCGCGCCAGTCCTTGTAGCCGGTGTTGTAGTCGGCGGCGGCGGT
>CALJBF010000242.1 GCA_938027385.1 uncultured Porphyromonadaceae bacterium
TCCGTATCGAAAACCTCTGCCGCCTTGTCGGGTTCAGCGACGGGCAGACGGCAACACTCGTCAAGGGGAAGCCGTTGGAGTATGCAGGGGAACTCTACTCGGAGGAACACGGGCGGAAATTCAAGACCGAAAAGGCAGGGGTTCAAGTGGTGAAAGACCCCACGGACGGGACGAAACTGGTTCTTGCCATCGACCGAAAGCCCATTGCCGAATGGTTCAAGGAGCAGTTCGACAAGCTAAGGCAGAATATACGGCAACCCTTGCAGCAGCAAGAGAAAGGCAGAAACATGAGATTATAAAAATACTCATATTAAAAACACAAAATATTTTGCCCCGTAACATATTCTTTCTATATTTGCGTAATCAATTACATATTATCTAACATATATAGATTATGGACTTCTTTGACCAAACAGGTAAGATGGCAATAGGCAGCAGATTGCGACTGCTTACAGACCGCCTCACAGCGGATGCCGCCGATATATACCGTCTGTACGGGAACGATTTCAAGCCGAAATGGTTTCCGGTTTTCTTTGTGCTGGCGGGCGGCGAGGCAAAGACCGTCACGTCCATTGCCCACGAAATCGGGCATTCCCACCCTTCGGTGAGCAACATAGTGAAGGATATGAAAGCCCACGGGCTGATAGCCGACAATACGGAGCATTCCGACGGCAGGTGCAACCTCGTGCGCCTTTCCGAGAAAGGTATCGGGATGGCGGCTTCCATCAGGGAAACGTGCGATGACGTAGGCAGTGCCGTCGATAGCGTGTGCCGGGAGGCTGCCCACGACCTTTGGCGTGCCATCGACGAATGGGAGCGTCTGCTCGCGGAAAAGAGCCTGCTGCAACGGGTGAAGGAGGCGCGGAAAATACGGGAGAAAGCGGACATAGCGGTCATTCCCTACGAACCGTGCCACAAGGAACTGTTCAAATCGCTGAACGAGGATTGGATTAAGCAACATTGGGAAGTGGAGCCGCACGATTTGGACTACCTCGACCATCCGCAGGAATACATCATCGACAAGGGCGGGTTCATCTTCGTAGCGACCTACAAGGGAACGTCCGTCGGCGTATGCGCCCTCTGCAAGATGGACGACCCTGTGTACGACTACGAGCTGGCGAAACTTGCCGTCAGTCCCGAAGCGCAGGGAAAAGGGATTGGTTTGCTGCTATGTGAAACAGTTGTAGGAAAGGCAAAAGAACTTGGTGCAAAAAGATTGTTCCTTGAAAGCAACACATTGCTGAAACCAGCCATTCGCATATACAGAAAACTTGGATTTAAAGAGCTTTCCGAATACCATCCCGCGTATGAGCGAGGAGATATTCAGATGGAGTTATCGATATAAGCGGTATGTTGAGCAAATTATTCGTTTTGAGTGTAGCAGAATTATGTCGTAGTCCCCATGAGGAGGGCAGACCAAAAACAAATAATGAAAGAATACCTAACTTAAAAAGAAGAAACATGGAGAAAAAAATCGTAGTACGGAAAGAAAATGCCTTGAAAAAGGTTTTCAAAGGCGTGTCGCTCGATTCACTTGCTGTCGGCGAGAAGTCAATGGTAACGAAGATGAATTATGTGAAAGGTGATTTCGCCACCACCCACCAACATCCGCACGAACAATGCGGGTACGTCATTTCGGGCGAATACCGTTTGAAAGTGGAGACACCGAAGGGGGAAATCGACGTGCTGCTCCACGCGGGGGACAGTTACGCCATCCCCGGCAACACGCCCCACTCCTTTGAGGTGCTGGAAGGCGGCGAGGTGGTCGATGTGTTCACGCCTCATAGAGAGGATTATTTGTAAATATACGTAGCATTTGAAGCAGAAACCATCCAATTCAAACGAAAGACCAAAGATATGGGTAATTCCATATCTTTGGTCTTTCGTACAAAATGAAGTCCGTTCTTTTGTTCTTTCAGAAATTTATATTACTTTTGTTCTAAGAAAGAGTTATTTGACAGCATAGCAACGCAAAACGCTGAAATTCGCACGGTTGCTAAATCGTTACCTCTATTTCTCAAATAATTCGCTAAAAGTTTATTCTTCAATCGGTTAAGTCAAACCGATAAAAATCTAAAATAAAACTTGACATCAATTATCATTCCAGATGTCATATATATCCGGCGGCTTACAGTGATGTGTCAGTCCCGTTTGATATTGAGGATAAACTTGTTCAGGTTGCTCACTTGAACATTATCGAACTTTTTGCAGGCAAAATAAAAGCCTTGTTCGAGCGATGCAAGCCTCGTGATATATTTGATATTTTTTCTTTAGCACAATCCGGACTATTATCAGGCAAAGAAGAAAAAGACGCTTTACGAAAATGTGTGGTGTTCTACTCTGTATTAGGAAATGCCGACAAGCCAGACCTGCTCAAACAGGATCTGAATGCAATTCGTAAAATGCCATTCCAAGCATTAAAAACACAACTTCTTCCGATGCTGCATACAAAATTAGGGCATTTTGATAAAGACCGATTATTTGATGTGACAATAAACTATCTGGAGAACCTGATGAGATTGGAAGATGCGGAACTGGAGTTTATTGAACAGTTCTTCAGCGGAAACTTCCGCCCTGAATTGCTGTTTGACGACCAGACGTCGAATAATTTGATGATGCACCCCGTTGCACTTAGAACTTTGCAAATGCTGAGATAAAACAAAATTGAGACATTCACAATTTTAGAGGAAGGGGAGGAAGAAGGGGCGGTGGCCGCCGGCCAATGCGTCGCGCAAGCGGCTGAAGGCCTTGGTCATCTGGTTCTTTACGGTCTTGAGCGATATGCCCAGTTCGTCGGCGATCTCCTGGTTGGTGAGGCCGTCGCGCTTGCTCATCAAGAATACCTCACGGCACCGCTCGGGCAGCGCGTCGATGGCGCGCCATATCCGTGCGTCGCGCACCGATGTGTCGATATCTTCTTCCCCGACCTCGGGTATATTGCTTTCATCAAGCGTTTCCCTGCGGTCACGCAGATATGACAGGCAGATATTCCGGGCAGTGCGGTACATGAATGCCGAGAAATTGTCAATCAGCCCTCCATTCTCAAGATAGAGCCACGCCCGCTCGAAAGCGTCCTGCACGAGGTCTTCGGCCACGTCGGCATCGCCTACGATGCGCAGGGCGTACATGCCCAGCGGCAGGTACAGCCTGCGGAAACCTGATTCAAACTCTCGCGTGGTCATGGGCGTATACAGTATCAATGCCGGAGAGTCATAGCGCGGGTATAACAGTGTATCAAGAGGCGGTGCCCTCTGCGTGAGGGGGCGTCAGCGGTCAAAGAAGGGCGACTTGGAGAGGGCCGAAACGGGGATGGCCAGATACTGCGTGCACGACTCGCCCAGCAGTTCGAGGCGCTGGGCGGCCATGCCGGCCGAGAACATCACGCGCGTGTCGACACGGCAGTCGGCGGCGCGGCTCACGGCCGAGCCCACGGCTATGCCCACGTCGATGCTGTTGAAGGCGCATGGCACGTTGGCCGGTTTCTCGGCGCAGGCGGCAAATCCGCAGTGGCCGCAGTCGAGGCCCATCTCCTGGCGGGCGGTGCCCACGATGAGCACGCAGTCGGCCTTGAGGATATTTCCGGCGTCGCGGCGGTAGACTGGGCGCCCCGTCTCGTCGTGCAGGCGCAGCATCTCGTTGGCCAAGGCCACGATGTCGTCGCCGGTGAGCAGGCAGCATTCAAGTATGTCGCACCCCTTGGCCTTGGGGGCGGTGCGGGCGGCGGTGAGCATCTGGCGGGCGGCCTCGATGACGCGCTCGGCACGGCTTATGCGTTCGTTGATTATCATGTGTGTGTAACCTTTGGAAACCTATATAGAGGGGGGAATGTCAGTCGATGACGAGCATGGCGTCGCCGTAGGCACCGAAACGGTACCCCTGGGCCACGGCCTCAGCATAGGCCTTCATCACAAGCTCGTAGCCGCCGAAAGCGCACACCATCATAAGCATGGTCGAATAGGGGAGGTGAAAACCGGTGACCAGCGACGTGGCCACGGTGAAATCATAGGGCGGGAAGATGAACTTGTTGGTCCAGCCGGTATATGTCTTCATGTGGCCACCCATGCTCACGGCCGATGCGATGCCGCGCAGGGTCGATGTGCCCACGGCACATACCTGCTTGCCGTCGTCTTTGGCCCCGTTGACCATATCCACAAGCTGCTGGCTGACCGACATCTCCTCAGAGTCCATGCGGTGTTTGGTAAGGTCTTCGACGTCAATCTCGCGGAAAGCGCCCAGGCCGCTGTGCACGGTAAGGAAACCCTGCTCCACCCCCTTGATCTCAAGGCGTTTCATAAGCTCGCGGCTGAAATGCAGACCGGCCGCCGGGGCCACCACGGCACCCTCGTTGCGGGCGAAGATGGTCTGGTAGTTCTCGGCGTCGTCGGGCTCAGCGTCGCGCTTGATATACTCGGGCAGAGGGGTCTCGCCGAGCTTGAAAAGATTATGCTTGAACTCCTCGTGCTCGCCGTCATAGAGGAAACGGAGGGTGCGGCCGCGCGAGGTGGTGTTGTCGATCACCTCGGCCACCATCGACTCGTCGTCGCCGAAATAGAGCTTGTTGCCGATGCGGATCTTGCGCGCCGGCTCCACGAGCACATCCCACAGCTTATGCTCGGCATTGAGCTCCCTGAGCAGAAAAACCTCGATGCGTGCGCCGGTCTTCTCCTTGTTGCCGTAGAGGCGTGCCGGGAACACCTGCGTGTCATTGAATACCATCACGTCGCCGTCGCCGAAATAGTCGAGTATCTCCTTGAACACACGATGCTCGATCTCGCCGGTCTTGCGGTGCACTACCATCAGGCGACATTCGTCGCGACGCTCGGCGGGATACTGGGCAATCAGATTTTCGGGGAGCTTGAATTTGAACTGTGAGAGTTTCATGTTATGGGATGTTGAGAAGATTTATGCTTATGTTGATGATGTGTCGTTGTATATAATGTTGTATATAATAAGGAGTGAGAGGTCAGCCGCGGGGCCTGAGATGCCAGGGCAGGATGTCGGCGCGCTGGCTGTAGGTGCGGTCGGCCGTTTCGGGCGCCAGCGGAGGGATCTCTACCGCCGGAGTATCGGGCTCGGTGAAGGCCTGCATCGGTGTGGTGCGTATCAGGTTCACGGCATCATCGACGCTCAGGCAGCCGTCGAGGGGATAATCCCCTACCCGGTCGCGCCGCAGGGCCGTGAGATGCGCGCCGCTGCCGAGTGCCTGCCCGATGTCGCGGGCCAGAGCGCGGATATATGTGCCTTTCGAGCAGACCACCCTCACGGTAATCTCCCCGGGGCTGAAATCGAGCAGCTCGAGCGAGTCGATGACCAGCGTCTTTGCCTTCAGCTCGACCGCCTCCCCCTTGCGGGCTTTCTCGTAGGCGCGGTCGCCGTCGACCTTCACAGCCGAATAGACCGGTGGCACCTGACGGATTTCGCCGACAAAGGTGGCAAGGGTCTGCTCCACCAGATCACGGGTGATGTGCGCCGTAGGATAAGTGGCATCGACGGGTGTCTCAAGGTCGAACGACGGCGTAGTTGACCCGAGAGCCATGGTGGCCGTGTAGACTTTCCGGCCGGCCTGCAGCTCGTCGATACGCGAGGTGAACCGGCCGCAGCAGATCAGCATCACACCCGACGCCAGGGGGTCGAGCGTGCCGGCGTGGCCCACCTTAAGTTTCCTTACGCCCACGGGACGCAGCCGCGTCAGCAACGCGCCACGCAGTTTCTTCACCACATGGAACGACGACCAGCCAAGCGGTTTGTCGACAGCGAAGATATGTCCGGCCAACGGGTCAAGCATATTTGTCGGAGTTATTTACCAGAGAATGCAGATTACGCCCATGATCACGCAGTATACCGCGAACCACACGAGTTTCCCTTTCTACACGATCTCAAGCATCCAGCGGCAGGCGGCACATCCTACCAGGAAAGCAGCCAGGAAACCGACCGCCATGGGGAGGAAACCGATGGCCTCCGAGGGGTCTTCGCCGCCGATGAATTTCTTTATGTCGAGGAGCATCTCGCCCAGGATGGGTATGATGACCATGAAAAACGAGAAACGCGCTACTTTTTCGCGATTGTCGCCAAGAGTGATGCCGGTGGCGATAGTGGTGCCCGAACGGCTCAGACCCGGGAGCACGGCCACCGCCTGCGCGCACCCGATGATGAAAGCGTCGGCCCAGGTGATGTCACGCCCTTTCGACACGGTCTTTGTCGTGGCGGCCGCCGACGGCACGGGGCGCGCGTCATCCTTGCGGGTACGGGTAAAATATGCCACACAGAGCAGGGCGGCGGTCACGCACAGACAGATGCCCACGAGCGGCAGGTTGCTCTGGCCGTCCGTACCGACGCCGAAGAACTGCTCTACCTGATCTTTGAAACATACGCCCACAATCCCCACGGGGATGCACGAGAGCAGTATCTTCCATACATAGCGGGTATTCTCATCCCTCTTCAGCGTGAAGAACGAGACACACAGCGGCTTGAACTCATGCCACAGCACCACGATGGTCGAAAGCACCGTGGCCACATGCAGTACTACGTCAAACTGCAGGGAGTCGGCACCCGAAAGTTTCAGGCCCAGCAGCGAGCGGCAAATCTCAAGATGGCCGCTCGAACTTATCGGCAGGTATTCGGCCAGACCCTGCACGATGCCAAGTATCAATGCGTCAAGCCAGCTCATGCCGTTTCTGTATCTGAGGGGTTTTCCTTACGTGAGCGGGGAGCCACAATAATCGATACCCCCATGGCCACAAAGCCAATGAAAGCGAGGGCCGGCCCTACGATGATGCGTCGGGCCGAGAAGATGTCGGGGTTGAAAGCCTCTTCGGTAGAGCTGCCGCCGAGCATCAGCAGAAAGCCGATCACGATCAGCGCTCCCGAGACCGCCATCCAGATGAAATTCCTGCGGCCGAGAGGGAATTCCCCGGCCGTCTCGCGCTCAAGCCGGTCATCTGTGCTAACCGTCGCGGCGGTATTCTGTTT
>CALJBF010000243.1 GCA_938027385.1 uncultured Porphyromonadaceae bacterium
CTCACTTTGTTCGGGCCACGGTGCCGGGGAGGGGGGAGTGGTGGAGAGGGAGAGGAGGATGTGGGCGCGGGCGCGGGCGTGGAGGGAACGGGTGATGCCGAGCTGCTCGACGGGGTCGTCGGTGGCACGGATGCCGGCGGTGTCGATGAAGCGGAAGAGGTAGTCGCCGATGTGGAGGGTTTCTTCGACGGTGTCGCGGGTGGTGCCGGGGATGTCGGAGACGATGGCGCGGTCGTCGTCGAGGAGGCGGTTGAGCAGTGAGGATTTGCCGACGTTGGCGGGGCCGACGATGGCCACGGGTATCCCTTCCTTGATGGCGCGGCCGCCGTTGTATGAGTCGAGGAGGCGGCGTATCTCGGTCTGAAGGGTAGTGGCGAGGGTGACAAGCCGTTTGCGTGAGGCGAATTCCACATCTTCTTCCGAGAAGTCGAGCTCTAGTTCGAGGAGGGCGGCCAGGTCGATGAGCTGTTGTCGCAGGTCGGCGAGGCGGCGCGAGAATGTGCCGTTGAGCTGGCTGATGGCGATGCGGTGGGCGGCGCGTGACGATGAGGCTATGACGTCGGCTACGGCCTCGGCTTGGGCGAGGTCGAGTTTGCCGGCCATGAATGCGCGGCGTGTGAATTCGCCGGGGTCGGCCACGCGGCATCCGGCCTCGCTGAGCAGTGCGATGAGGCGCCGCTGTACGTAGCGTGAGCCGTGCACGGCTATTTCCACGATGTCATCGCCGGTGAATGAGTGGGGGGCGCGGTAGACGGTGGCCACGGCCTGGTCGAGGGTGATACCGTCGGGTTCGCTGATGGTGCCGACGCGTGCGGTGTAGGCGGGGGTGGTGGCCAGGGTTTTGCCGTGCCACAGGGTGTCGGTGATTTCAATGGCGCGGGGACCGGCGACGCGGGCCACGGCTATGCCGCCGATGCCGGGAGGGGTGGATATGGCGCAGATTGTATCTGTGTGGGGATGCATGGGGATGTGGGGGAATGTGAGGGAGGAGGGGAGCCCTCGCTGTGCTTGGGCCACGGTGGCGGGGAGGCGCCTATGTGGGTGGTGGGTGAGGGATCAGTGGTAGTGGGATCAGTGGCGGCGGAGGTGGCTCCAGCGGTTGAAGTCACAGCGGCTTTCGAGGGGGTGCTCTATGTCGTAGGGGAGGGCCGAGAAGAAGTCATAACCGGTGAGGGTTTCGATGGAATCGACTGAAACGGCGGCTGCCTGCATGCCGCCGGGCACAGGGCCGTTGGGCATGATGAATCCGATGGCCTGGGGAGGGTCGGTGTAGGGTGAGAGGACAACCTTGAAGAACCGGTCGGGCACCGCCACGCCGGTGTTGCCGAGCCGCATCGATGGGCGGTCGGGATTGTCGAACACCGGGCCGCAGACGATAATCAGGGCGCTGTCGGCCTGCGCCTTGAGGCGACACTTCTCTTCGAGTTTCTTCCAGGCTCCACGGTTGAGTTCCGTGGCCTGGGGACAGATGTTTGTCATCAGAAACGACTGGCGCATGGCCTCGGCATCCCATTTCATGTCGCCTGCGGGTGCCATGTGACCGCGGTC
This sequence comes from uncultured Porphyromonadaceae bacterium, assembly GCA_938027385.1. Classification (GTDB taxonomy): domain Bacteria; phylum Bacteroidota; class Bacteroidia; order Bacteroidales; family Muribaculaceae; genus UBA7173. The sequence goes on from CALJBF010000243.1 coordinate 1,549, forward strand.
ATAGCCGGTGTAGCGGTAGTCTTGCGGCCAGGCCGATGCGGCGATGTCGGGGTCGTTGGCAAACTGGTCGTTGCGCGGCTCGGAGCCTGTGGCCTCGTCGGCAAGGAGTTCCCACACCACGTAGTTCGGCTGGTGCGTTTCCGGGTTGAAGTTCACGGTAAATCCGCGGTAATGTATCATCTCCTGGGGCAATGACGCCGGGGTCTTGACCAGCTCGAGCGCCTCGGCCGGGGTGGTGTCGGCCGGCCGTGGCGCGGGATTTCTGGCCGTGTTCACCAGGTATGCCACGAAGGCAATGACACACAGTGCGAGCATCCACCCGGTGAGCCGGATGCGCGTGCGCGGAGCGGAAGTTTTGCGTCGGGGCCGTATTCTGGTTGCCATATCGTGAAGTTAAACAAGCGGTGTGCCGGACATCTGCCGGCACACCGCTCAGGTTATGGGTTGGTTTTCGGTTGTCAGAGGATAGCCGAGAGGTTGAAGTTCTGGAACTCGAGGTCTTTGGCGGCTTTTGCGGCCAGTGAGCGGTCGAGTTTCACAGCCTGACGCAGGTTGTTGTTCACCATGGTGTCGTTGTTGGTGCGGGCACCGAGGATTGCGGTCAGGTAGTATGTCATGGCGTCGGGGTTGGTTACGCCTGCCAGGGTCGACTTGGCCTTGCTGTAGTCCTTGCTGAGAATCTGCGACAGGGCGGCGTTGTTGGTCTTGGCGTTGCCGAAAGCTTTAACGGCTGCGGCATTGTCGCCGGTCATCAGGAAGTATGTGCCCAGGGCGTCATTGAGCTCGGCCACACCTGCTGCGGCGCCGAACTTCTGGTTGGCGGCGCGGTAGTCCTTGTTCATCAGCGAGATCAGACCGAGGTTCATCTGCGGCTCGGCGGCGCCGGGGTTGAGGCGTGCGGCGCGGTTGAAACTCTCTTTGGCGGCGTCGTAGTCACCGGCGCGGTACTGTGCCAGACCCAGGTCGTTGAACGTGCGGTAGTCTTCGGGGTACTTCTGTGCGGCGGCGTTGTAGATTTTCAGACGGTCGGCGTTCGAGTCAACGAGCGTGGCGGCGTACAGCAGCTCGTCGGCCGAGAGGGCCGAGGGGTTGGCGTCGGCCAGGCGCAGAATCTCGTCATCGCTCTTGCCGATCACGTTGATAGAGGCGGTGATGCGGCTCTTGCGCAGCTGGGGCAGGATCTGGTCGGCGAGCTGGTCGAAGATCGACGACAGGTTGCGGATCTCCTTCTCGCGCTGTTCGGGGTCTTTGTACATCGAGAGCACGCTGAGGATCAGTTCCTTGTCCTGGATGTTCGATGCCTGCACGAGTTTCTGGAAACCCTCCCAGTCCTCGGGGGTGAAGTTGGCGGTAAGCTCGCCGAACTCGGTGATGTTGTCTTTCTTCAGCTTGTTCTTCAGGTATGCCGAAGTATTCTTCTCGCGGTTCTCGGCCAGGCGGGTGTTGAGGTCGAGCGAACCCTCGGGCGATGCATACGACGAGATGTTGATCTCCTCGATCTGGCGTGCCGAGTCGCCTGCGGCGTTCTTGATCTGGCGGTTCAGGTCAATCATCTCGGCCGTGGTGAGCTGGCCGTCGCGGATGTTTGACTGGTTGATCAGGAAGTGGATGTCGGCGTTGTATTTCTCGTTGATGACACGCTGGAACTTGTCGGGTGCCAGAGCCGGGTTTACGGTCGAGGCGTCGGCCAGTGCGGCAGTTGCCACCACACCCTTTGCCACGGCCACGCGCGGCAGCACATACTGTTTCCCCCCCTGCACCACGTCGAAAGCGAGCTGCAGCTCCGAACGCATCATCTCGGGGTCGTACTGATACATTACGGGTATCGTTACGGTACCGCCGTTGTCATAACTCACCACGGGGTCGTTGCCGCGCACCTTCTCGCCCTGGAAGGAATAGGGCTGCGATGCGGTCTCTTTCCCTTCGTAGCAGAGGTAGGGGGTCACCGTCACGGTGGCGTTCTTCACAAAGAATTTCTGGGGGATACGTGCCGTCACTGTGGCGGGCACGCGGTCGCCCACAACCTCGAGCGGATTGGGATTGACCGAAAAATAGTCGGCCTGATACTGGCCGAGTTTCTTGCTGCAGCCTGTGAGGGCAATCGCGCCGGCGGCGGCCATTGCGAAATAAAGATTACGTTTCATCCGGTAATATATCGAGAAGTTATTAAAAAGCAAAAAATGTGATGATGCCGGCCCAGTCGCCGACACCTGCAAATTTAAGCATAAAACCGCGTCAAAACAAAGTTTTGTGGCTGCAAGTCGGCAAAAAGCGTGATAAAAGATATTGAAAAACCGCGCAATCGGGTTAATAAACGTTAAATTGATTTTTGTGCGCAAAATGTGTGACGAATGTAACAGCGGCGTAACATCGGCGTTTTACCTTTGCAAAGTGGAAACCGACAGCGCGCCACAGCGTGCCCTTTCCACGATTTTCAAAACGTACACGACACTTAAATCTGTCAAGTGTGCCTTGAAAAGACAAGTCAGCAAACATAGTACACAAGAGCAAAGTAATTTAAAAGATACATCATTATCCCTTAAGAAACGGGCCGTCGAGACTGACGTCCCGTTTTCGTTTTGCCCCGACGGCATGAAGCCTGCCGCTGAAAAAGAAAAGTAATTTGGAACATATTGCAAAAAATCATTACATTTGCCGACAGCTACGATGGCAGATGCATGTTTTCAGATATCCGACCGATTGATAACCTTAGATGATTTCGTGAAATTCCACCTTACTGATATTCCAGGATTTGTTTTGGCACAGTTACGCCTGTTTGTGCTGGCGGCGACAGTAGCGTTGTGCACCGTGTCGGGCGCCGCATCCTCGCTGGTGACCCGCGAGCAGGTCGACTCGGCGCTCACGGCACTTGACCGCGAGATTGAGCAGATGCCGGCCAGTCATGCCCGAAAGGAAGACCGCATAGCGCGTCTGCGCGGCGAGCTCGCCTCAGCCGGCACCGATGCCACGCGCATGGCGCTTACGCAGAACCTTTATGACGAATACCGGCTTTACCAGAATGATTCGGCCATAGTGTATGCCTCGCGCATGATAGAACTCGCCGACCGCGCCGGCACCCCGGCACAGCGCGCGGCCTCGCGCATGGCGTTGCTCGATTCATATCTCACGGTGGGGCTGTTCAAGGAGGCCGCCGAGATTGACTCCGAGATCGACGCCCGCGCCCTGAGCGTCGAAAAACGCGTGGAATATTACGAGATGCAGGCGCGCATGTGCCAGAATCTCGAATCGTATGTGGCGCGTGACTCGAAACTCGGCGTGCAGTACGCCGCCCGGCGCACCACCGCCTACGACAGCATCGTGGCCCTCAGCCCGCGCGGCAGCTATGCCCGCGACGTGGCTCTGCTTGAGCGCGAGCAGGTCTACAAATATCTGCCGCAGCTTGCCGCCGACACCCGCCGCCAGTTCGCCGTCCGTCCCGGCCTCGACGACCATCAGCGCGCCGTAAACTACTCGGTGCTCGCCATGGCCATGATAAACCTCGGCGACCGCGATGCCGCCGTGTATTATTACGCCCTCTCGGCCCTGCACGACCTGCGCGGCAACACCCGCGAGACCACCGCCGCCAAAGATCTGGCCAACATGATGCTTGACCGCGGCGAGATCGAGCGCGCCAACCGCTACATACACCTTGCGCTCGACGACGCCACCGCCTTCAACTCGCGCCTGCGCAAGATCGAGATAAACCAGGTGCTCCCCAAGATCGAGATGGCCCGTTACAACTGGATCAACAGCCAGCGCTGGGCGCTCGTGATAATAGTTGTGCTGGTGTGTCTGCTCATGGCCGTGGCCATAGTGCTGTCGCTGAAACTGAAACGCCGCAACGCCGTGCTGGCGGCCGCCCACGCCGAGATAAACCGCAAGAACACCGAACTCGAACAGAACAACGCCACCCTCAAGCGTCTCAACAACGAGCTGCACGAGACCACCGAAATCAAAGACCAGTACATCATGCAGTCGCTCTACGGCAACACCGATTTCGTAGAGGAGGTCGAGACCAAATGCTCCAAGGCAGTGAGCCGTCTAAAGACCGGGAAATACGACGAGCTGGGGCGCATACTCAACAGCATCAACATAAAGCAGGAGCGTCAGCGCATGTATTCTGCCTTCGACAGCGCGTTCCTCAAGCTCTTCCCCAACTTCCTTGACGAGTTCAACAAACTCTTTGACGAAGAGCACCGCATCGGTTTCGAGAGCGACGGGCGCCTCTCTACCGAAGTGCGCATCTTCGCCCTTCTGCGTCTGGGCATCAGCAACCCCGTGGAGGTGGCCAAATATTTCAACATCTCGGTCAATACCGTCTATGTCTACAAGACACGCGTCAAGTCGCACGCCCGCGTGCCCAAGGCCGAATTCGACGACTACATACTGGCCATCCCCAAACCCTGACGTACCCCTTAAACACCCTCTCACCAGCTGAATCAGAGCCGCGGAAAATCTTAATTTTTCGCGGCTCTGTTGTTGTTAATATCTTGTTGCCCAGTGATATGTTGTCTTGATTGCCTTAATATGTATTTAAAGAGTTGATTTGCCCTCGCGCTATATCTAATTTTGCGATGCGGCCGACCTCAGTCTCCCGGCCGCCGACAGGCTGTATAAACTTCTTTCAACCTAAATCTACATAAATGAAAATGACAATGCAAAAAATCGCGGGACTCGTCCTGATGGCCTTCGCCATGCTATGGGCCACACCCGCGGCCGCGCAGACCGTCAATCTCACGGGCACAGTCATCGATGCGGGCAACTCCGAGCCGCTGATCGGTGCCACAGTGTCGGTCGCCGGTTCAAAAGTCAATGCCGTCACCGACATCGACGGTCGGTTTACCCTCACGGCCATTCCGGCCGACGCCACTGTCAATGTGAACTATGTGGGCTATACCCCCGCATCGGTGGCAGTGAAGGGGCGCACCGCCATCGAGGTGAAACTCGTCGAAGACACGAAGATGCTCTACGAGGTCGTGGTGATCGGCTACGGCACCATGGACAAGAAAGAGCTGACATCGGCCATCTCGCACGTCAGCGAGAAAGATTTCGCCAAGGTCACCTCTATCGACCCCACCATGATGATCCAGGGCAAGGTGCCCGGTGTCTCCATCACCAACACCGGCGCCGGTGACCCCAACAACCAGGCCAGCATCCAGATCCGCGGCGTCAGCTCGCGCTCGGCAGGCCTTGGCCCGCTGATTGTCATCGACGGCGTTGCAGGTGCCAACCTCACCAACATCAATCCCAACGACATCGCCAGTTTCGACATACTCAAGGATGGTGCCGCCGCTGCCATCTACGGTACCCGCGGCTCGAACGGCGTAATCCTCATCACCACCAAGAAGGGCTCGCGCGACGGCTCGGTGCACACCACCTATAACGGCAACGTCACCGCAAACGTGGCCGACCACGAGCTGAAGATGCTCGACGCCGACCTTTACCGCGCCCTGCGCGCCGGCACCTACAACGGCACCGACCTCGGCGGCAACGACGACTGGCTCGACGCCGTAACGCGCACCGGCTGGGTACAGCAGCACACTCTCACCCTCAGCGGCGGTACCGAGAAGAACAACTACCGCGTCTCGGTCGACTACCGCAACGCCGACGGTATCGACAAATACTCGAACCGCGAGGAATACGGCGCACGCGCCTCGATATGGCAGACCACACGCAACGGTCTGTTCACATTCAACGTCAACATCGCACCGCGTCTGATCAACCGCAAGATCGCCTCGTGGGACGTGTTCCGCAACGCGCTTGAGATCAACCCCACCACACCCATCATGGACGAGGACGTGCCCGGCCGTTACACCGCCATCCTCGGCCAGGCCGCCGGCTACAACCCCGTCGAGCTCATCGACCTCGAGGAGAACTCGGCCGAGACCAAGCTCCTCGACTGGGACGGCACCGCCCGCCTGAACCTGCTGCCTCTCTTCCTCAAGAACGACGACGGGCGCCAGACCCTCACCACGCAGGTGATGTTCGCCGGTCACGAGTGGAGCAACTTCAACAAGTGGTTCCGCCCCTCCACATCCACCCAGGCCATCGCCAACGGCTATGACGGCGAGGCAAGCCGCTCATACGACAAAGGGAGCCAGCGCATCTTCGAATGGCTCACCAACTATTCGGGCCGTTTCGGCGACCATAACCTCAAGGGGATGTTCGGCTACTCATACCAGTACACCGTGAACTCGGGCATGAGCGCCTCAAACAAAGACTTCGCCAACGACGGCCTCGGCGCCGACAACCTCGGCAACGGCGAATACGCCTCGGAAGAGGGGGAGATCGGCATGGGCTCGTACAAGAACGACTCGAAACTCATCGCCTTCTTCGGCCGCGTAAGCTACGACTACAAGGGCAAATACCTGCTCACCGCCTCGCTGCGCCACGAGGGCTCGTCGAAATTCGGCAAGAACCACAAGTGGGGTAACTTCCCCGCCGTATCGGCCGGCTGGCGCATCAGCGAGGAGAAATTCATGCAGGGCATCACCTGGATCAACGACCTCAAGATCCGCGGCGACTATGGCGAGACCGGCAACCAGGATTTCGGTTCGTACATGTCGCTCGCCACGATGAGCGGTGCCGGATACGTCTACTACCAGGGTAAATGGATCCAGGTCTGGGGCCCCGCCAAGAACGTGAACCCCGACCTGAAGTGGGAGAAAGCCAAGAACTGGAACGTCGGCCTTGACTTCGCCGTGCTCGACAACCGCCTCTCGGGCTCGCTCAACTATTACAGCCGCCGCCAGCAGGATCTGCTGGGCGACTACAACGTGCCCGTGCCCCCGTACCTGCACAACTCGACCTTCGTCAACGTCGGCACAATGAAGAACACCGGTTTCGAGTTCGACCTGCACGGCGTGGTCGTAGACACCCGCGACTGGACCTACTCGATCGACATGGTGGGCGCCACCTGCGACAACAAGTTCGTGTCGTTCAGCAACGGCCAGTATGTCGGCCAGGACTACTACGACATCTGCGGCACATCCGACCCCTATCCCATGCACTACCTGCAGCGCATCCAGGCCGGCGAGCGCCTCGGAAACTTCTATATGTACAAGTATGCCGGCATCGACAAGGAGGGCAACTTCATGATCTATGACCGCAAGGGTAACATCATCCCCGCTGCCGAAGGCTCAGAGGCCGACAAGCGTATCGTCGGCAACGGTCTGCCCAAGTTCACCGCTTCGATGACCCACAGCCTGCGCTGGCGCAACTGGGACCTCTCGGTATTCCTGCGCGGCGCATTCGGGTTCGACATCTTCAACACCCAGGACTTCTATTACGGTACCCAGGGTTTCACCGGCAACGTGCTCCAGAAGGCCTACACCAAGAACGCCGCCATCAAGGGCAACCAGGAGGTCACCGACTACTACCTCGAGAAGGGCGACTACGTGAAACTCGACCAGATCTCGCTCGGCTATACCTGGAAGGTCAACGCCCGTTTCCTCGACCAGGTGCGCGTGAACTTCACCGCCAAGAACCTGGCCACATTCACACGCTACAGCGGTCTCGACCCAGCCGGAATCCAGGTCAACGGCCTCACCCCCGGCGCCACCGGCTCGCGCACCTATTATCCCAACTGCCGCCAGTTCATCCTGGGCCTGCAGCTTGATTTCTAAACATACCTTCTCTCAAGAAACATTCAGATACCGATGAAATTCAACAGATATATCGCTGTCGCCCTGCTGGCCGCCGCCGGAATCGCCCCCGCCTGCACCGATCTCGACGAGACCGTCTACGACCAGGTGATGAGCGACAACTACTACAACACCAAGATGGATGTGGTGCGCGCCGTCAACCGCCCGTTCGAGCACTGCTACTGGAGCATCCAGACACGCATGGCCCTCAACGAGCTTTCGGCCGACCAGATCATGACC
>CALJBF010000244.1 GCA_938027385.1 uncultured Porphyromonadaceae bacterium
TGGGCCGACAATATCACCGGCACGCAATATGACACATTCTATTTCGTTTCTATAGGGAACCCGTTCCTGCAGCGCGGCCCGAAATTCACCATCGGCGCCACACTCAAATGGGACTTAGGGTTCTGACCCCATACCTAAGCTCCGCACACATAACTGTTTACAACAACATATCCCATAACTTAAGCAATGAAAATTCTGAAAACACTGGCATCGGCCATGGCGGCAGCCCTGATTCTGCTCACCACCTCATGCCTGGGCGACAACGAGGGCAAACAGCCCAATTCATGGAACGCCTCGATTCGTACCACAGACAATTTCACCGCCGTCAGAGACATGAGGACCGGCAACTGGACCTCATACGCCGGCGCCTCAATCTCCATGGCTTACGACTTTGACCGCGTGGCCATGCAGCTCACCGTGGCAAACATGCAGATCGCGTCAGACAAGGTGCTGACCTTCTCGCTCCCCTACATGACCTACAGCGTGCGCAACGACGGCACCATGGTGCTTGACCAGACAGGCCCATTCACGGTAACAGGCACGAACGGCCTCACATACCAGATTTCTGACGTATATGTGTCACTGCGCACTCCGTTGAATATTCCTCCCATCGTCGACATCAATTTCAGCATCGGCTCAGAATACAAGGTGCAGGTGATGCCCATATACAACTACTACGGCGGCGTGACCGAGATTACCTACCCCGACGAAGGCAGCGTATCAACCGTCGGCAAAGGCCATTTCTCGACCCAGCAGACATACTATAACATGGCCCTCGACTACAAGTCGCAGACGGTAAGCCTCTACATGTTCCAGCCCAAGTTCGCCGACAACATGCCGTCGATGCTCGGTTTCATTTTCAAGGACGTGCCCTTCACCCTTTCAGACGAAGGTCTGAAATTCAAGTCTGATGCCCTCACACCCCACAAGATCACAAGTTTCGGTGCCGACGGCAGCGTGAACAGCCAGCCCGAGCCCAACTTCAACGTCACCGACCTTGAAGGCACTATGAGAGTCGCCAAGACCCTTTCGTTCCAGTTCGACTGCAAGATGGGCGAGGCCAGATTCTCAGGCACCCCCCTCACCGAGCAACCCTCGGCCAACTGACACCCGCGTAAACCGCACGCATAAAGCGATGTGCCGTAAAAAATTTCGGCACATCGCTTTGTTTATCATGGCTGTTTCGCTAAAATTTTGTAAATTTGTTGCCGGAAACCAACAAAGCCCCAGTGGCCGCGTTGCCATAGTTGAAACTCAACATCAAACTACCTTATAACAATATGGTAAACTACAAAGACCTCGGCCTGGTGAACACCCGCGAGATGTTCGCCAAAGCCATCAAGGGCGGCTATGCCATCCCCGCCTTCAACTTCAACAACATGGAGCAGCTCCAGGCTATCATCAAAGCTGCCGCTGAAGAGAAATCACCCGTTATCCTGCAGGTATCGAAAGGCGCACGCAACTACGCCAACCCCACCCTGCTCCGCTACATGGCACAGGGCGCCGTGGCTTACGCCAAGGAACTCGGCTGGGAGCATCCCCAGATCGTTCTTCACCTCGATCACGGCGACTCGTTCGAGCTCTGCAAAGACTGCATCGACAACGGTTTCTCGTCAGTGATGATCGACGGCTCGCACCTCCCCTACGAGGAGAACGTTGCCCTCACCAAAAAAGTCGTTGACTACGCACACCAGTTCGACGTTACAGTCGAGGGTGAGCTCGGCGTACTCGCCGGCGTAGAGGACGAGGTTTCTTCTGACCACCACACCTACACCGACCCCGAAGAGGTTATCGACTTCGCTACCCGCACCGGCTGCGACTCGCTCG
>CALJBF010000245.1 GCA_938027385.1 uncultured Porphyromonadaceae bacterium
GGAAAGTGAACCTGATTCTCTACGACGGCAATACAAGCAACGTTTTCGCCAAAATTCCGCTTTCGAGCGCCGATGACGATTCTTTCGAGTATACCGAGGATGACTTTCTGCTGAAGTTCACCCCCGCCCGCTGACACAAACCTATTATCACATTTATATTATATATTCCCACAGAATGAAACTTAAATTTTCAGCGATGCTCGTCATCGCCGCACTCTTCGCGGTCTTCGGAGCATCGGCGGCCGTAAATCTCGACGGCAAGCACTTCCAGGGTATCGGCAAGATCAAAGGGCAGCCCATCGACTGCTGGGTCGACATGAACTTCGACGACACCGACATCGAGTTCAACGTCTCGGATACCTATAATTTCGGCGCATCGTACACCGCCAAGGCCGTAGGCGACAAGGTCACCGTCACCGCCAAAGTGCCCGGCGCAGCCGCAGCCACCCTCACCTCAACCGACGGAGGCAGCACTTTCCAGGGCAACATCTCGCTCAACGGCCAGGCCCTGAATCTCTGGGTGCTCAACGTTCCCGCAAAAATCAAGCCCTCTGAGAAACCCGCCGCCGAGCTTGAATCGGTAATCGGCGACCCCGACGGCTACACCGCCTTCGTGCTTGTGAGCCTTCCCGGCGGCCAGCAGATGTGTGCCACATCCGAATTTGCCTTCAACGGTGCCGACAAGACCTTCCGCATGACCTGCGACTCGCCCTCGCTGCAGAAGATATTCGGCAACATGCAGGGCTCATACTCGGTTGACGGGTCGGAAATCGTGATGACCGACTCGACCGGCAAGACCGTACGCGGCTCGATATGCGACGACGGCTATTACCTCAAGATACCCATGGGTTCGGCACAGGGAATAACCCTGACGCTCGTCCTTATAAAATAACACTTTAACCTATCTGAACCGAGACATGAAAATTTCAAAGAAAGTCTTCGCGCTCATCATGGCCCTGATAATGGTCATGGGAGGCGCCGCCGACCTTTCGGCCCAGAAACGCAAGGCAGCCCCCGCGCGCAAGACAACCACCACCCCCAAGACAACCACCACCGGCAAGCGTACCACCCCGGCCCGCACCACCGGCCCGGCCATCGATGTAGCCGAGATTGAAGGCACAGGGTTCCAGATGTATACAGATGTGGAGCTGCAGGGCAAGCATATCGATATGAATTCATTTGTAGTGCTTGATGAAAACGGCAAACTCAAGTGGGACTTCGATTATACGGAGGCAGAGGGCACATGGAGCGTTACCGGCAACACACTGAAAGCAGAAGCCAACGGTATGAGGATTACCGCCACCTCTCCCGACGGCGGAAGAAGTTTCAGCGGGAGATTTCAGAATGTCACCAAAGGTATCGAAAACAAATGTCAGCTCTTTTCAACATGGATACCGAAAGACCAGACCGTTGACAAAATAAAAACCGAACTCCTCGACGGCACCTACAAAGCTGCCTATATCAAACTCTACCTCGGCTCTGACAACCCCAGTTTCGCTATCCCTGCGAAGGTGAAGTTTACCCCCGGAGATGAGTCCGACAGGGGTACCTTCAAGGTAACCAGTGACCACATGATAATGACGGCCCTGGGGATGATCAAAGGCGAATATGCGTTTGTCAACAATATGCTGCTCACAAAGCTCCGGGATGACAAGGACTCAATGACCACTCTCAGCAATCACAAAGGCTGTATATATATCCCTCTCGGGGAATCAAGAATCCCCGGTCTCTCATCCGGTTCAGTAGAGTTGGAGCTTCAGCTTTTCCCCTGATCCGGCTCTTTCAACCTCTAACAATCCAAGAAAAGAAAACAGATGAAAATCATAAAAAACATCCCAGCGGCATTTTTTGCCGTAGCCATGGCGTTCGGCGTTTCTGCCAATCTCTCAGCCCAGAGCAGGGAATTCAAACAGGGCAGATGCATGCTCTATACAGAAACTCCTGACACTGCAGGAGCAGTGACAGCAAGGTCGATCGTGGCCATCGAGGGGGGAGATGTGGACAACCCCGTAAACAAATCCAATCCCGGCAAATGGCGTCTTTCCGGCAATGATTTCAGCCTGGAAGTGGATGGCCTGAAAATACATGCCAACTCTACCGGTACCCCCTTATCTTACAAGGGTACATATATCACTCCCCAGGGTGAAAGCAACCCATGCGAGGCTTTAATGGTTCCGTATTCAATGTGGGGGATATTCTCGGAAAAACTCAAGAACAACCTCATCGCCGGCCAATATACAAAAGCATACGTTCACTTCTGGTATGCCGACGATCTCTTTATGCCGCAAAAGGCTTATCCGGTGGAGGTCAAGTTCAATCCGGTGGAGGGTTTCAACGGCGGTTCCATCGAAATCTCCGGCAGTCCCGAGTTAATGTCGCTCCTCTCAAGTCCGACCATCCCGTACTATTTCGATGGTAAGATGTTGAAGGTAGTCCGTCCCAACGGACGTATTGTAGAAGATAATTTGGACGAAGGTTTCGCTCAGGTGTGGGTCAGGTTTGACGATACCATTCAACTCCCGGGAATAGGCGAAGCTCTTGCGTATCTGGCCATCTACTACTGATGACGGCTGCCGACATCTGACGCGCCCTCTCTCCACAATCATCTTCCCCGCCTGACATAAGTCACATAAGTTACATAAATCACATAAGCCACATAAGCCACATAAGTTACATCTGTAACGTATGTGGCTTATGTGGCGTCTGTGTCGCTAAAACTCGGAGAAGAGGGTGGGCTTTATGACTATGCCGATGCGCAGTTGCGAATGGAACTTCTTGTAGTCGAGAAGCCCTTCGCCGTAGCCGTTGTAATATTGCGCGAACAGGTACTGGTTTGACTTGCGCGACCACCGGTAGGCGACCTCGAACGTGGTGTTGAAATTGAACACGTTGCCCAGACGCTTTACCAGCGACAGCGAGCACGAGAATTTCCGGTTCGGCGACCGGTATGACCATCCCACCTGGTAGATGCCGCAGTATTTCAGGATGTCGCGGTTGTTCTGGCCGTCGATGATCGGAATCCAGAACTTACCGTAGATGGTGAGGTTAGGGTCGATCATCACCGAGCCCCCCAGAGTCACCTTGTTCCACGAGCGTGACCAGATGGAGTCGCGGCCGTTGCTCTCGTGTTCGAGCGTGAGCGTGAGCTTGCCGATGAACCGGTCTTTTATGAATATCGGTTTGGCCAGACCGATGCCGGGGTTGAAATTCAGGTCGGTCATGGGCATGGAGTTCTCGAGCACGTTCCAGAACACCTTCTGCGTGTAATATAGATACAGATAGGTGCCCCAGGGGAGGGTAGACTTGGTGAGTTTCTGCGCTATCGAGATCTGGAACTTGATGTTGGTGTTGGTCTTGTCGGGCTTGTAGCCGATCGGGGGGCCGAAAATGAAATAATTGTCTTTGTAAAGGCCGAAATAGTAGTGCTGGTCGGCGAAAGCCCTCTTCAGCGAGTCGACATTCATCGTCTCGTCGGGCATCTCTATGATCTGCGCCGACGAGCGCGGCGCCCCCGCAAACAGGGCCGCCACCCCGGTGATGAACAGTATGATGATACGTGAGGCTCTCATAATCCGTTTTGTCCTGTTGACTTTGCGGGTACAAAGTTACGACAATTTTCCCTATCACTGAAACACCCCAAATGACCAATTGTTTGTGCGTTAAGTCAGATATTATCGCCGTTTGGGGCAATCCCGGCGAAAATGATTAAATTTGCAGTATCTAAAGTTACCGACTATGCTGATTGAACGACCGCCTCTGCTTTACCGGCTGCTCTTCCCCGAGGGGCTGTGGCGCCTCAAGCGCAAGGGGCGCAAGGTGGTGTATCTTACTTTCGACGACGGGCCGATACCCGAGGTGACCCCCTGGGTGCTCGATACCCTTGACCACTATGGCGTGAAGGCCACGTTCTTCTGGGTGGGCGACAATGTGGCGCGCCATCCAGAACTGGCCGACGAGGTGCGTCGCCGCGGCCACAGCTGGGGCAACCACACCATGCACCACCTGCAGGGGATGAAGGTTACCACATACCGCTACATGCACGACATCACTGAGGCCAACGACCTGATCGGCTCGCCGCTGTTCCGGCCGCCCCACGGGCTGCTGCGCTGGAAACAGGCGCGCGCCATCAAAGACCGCTACAATATCATTATGTATGACCTGGTGACGCGTGACTACTCGAAGAAACTCGACGCCGAGCAGGTTTTCAGCAATGTGAAACGTTTTGCCCGCAACGGGGCCATCATAGTGTTTCATGACTCGCTCAAGGCCGAGAAGAACATGAAGGCCGTGCTGCCGCGCGCCATCGAGTGGCTGAAATCGCGCGGCTATGAGTTCGAGGCGCTGCCGATGTGACGCGTGGCGGAGGATGATGTGGCGGATGTGACTTATGTAACGTGACCTATGTAACTTATGTGAGGTATGGGGAGATTTGACGGAGCAATGAAAGGTGCCGGGCGCTGGCTGGCACGGAACTATGCCGCGGTGCTGTCGGTGGTGACCGGCCTGCTGCTGTGCGCCATGTACATGGTCAGCGGCCTGGGCGGCGATGACTGGGCATATATGGCTGTGTTCGGGCGCTATGACGGATTCGCCGACTATGAGGGTGGGGTGGGAAAGTTCTTCTTCACATATCCCGCTCAGCACTGGTTCGGCACCAATGGCCGTGCGGCCAACTATCTGGCTGCCTATATCGGGGCTTTCTTGCCGGTGTGGGCCATTCACCTGCTGATGGGGGTGTGCGCCCTGGGGCTGTGCATGCTGGCCGTATGGGCGGTGGGGGCCTGGTGTCGCGTAGGCCGACAGTGTGCCGGGGCGCTTGCCGCGCTTACGGTGATGCTGGGGCTGCCGTGGGCCGACGAGATGTTTACCTACGATGTGGCGCTCAACTATATGGCGGCATCGGCGCTGGCGCTCGGTTTTGTCTGGCTTGTGGCGCGTGAGCGCGGCGTGAGCCGATGGATTGCCCTCTGCGCCGGTCTGGTGGCGGGGGCGATGCACGAGGCCGCGGGTGTGCCCGTGGCATGCGGGGCCGCGCTGTATTTCATCTGTCACCGCAGGGCATGGCGCTCACTGTCGTGCACGCAGCGATGGGGCTGGGGGGCGTTCGCCCTGGGTGCGCTGAGCACCATACTCTCGCCCGGGATATGGCGGCGCGCCGCCGGGTCGGTAGAGGTGGCCCGGCAATGGAGCGTATGGGAGTCGCTTATGTTTTCAGCGCCGCTGGTAGTAGTGCTTGCGGTCGTGCTGGCGATAATCGGCATAGGCATTCTTTGCGGGCGCCGTGACTGGAGGGGGTGGTTGGCAGACCCGCTGACCTTTGTCTTTGCTGTGGCGGCGCCGGTGGCCGGTCTGTTCTGCATGGCCGGTGATTTCGTGGGGCGAGTGGGATGGTGCGCCCAGCTCTACGCCATGATAGCCCTGTGGCGCATGGGTGTGAATGTCGTCAGGATGCCGCGGGTGCCGCCCGGCGTGCTTTGCGCTCTGGCAGGGATTACCATTGTGGCGCACGGGATGCTGACGATACCGGTGCTTGCCGCCGACGGACGGCTTGAGCGCGATATCGCCCGTCAGGCAGGAACGGAACGCTCTACACTGCTGTATGTCGACTTGCCCGACGTGACCGCACAGCCGTGGTACACCTTCGGCAAACTGCGCGGCCTGCGTGGCACGCATCCATATTACACCGAGTGCATTTCACGCTATTACGATCTGCCCCCGACGGTGCTCATACCGAAGGCGTTCGAGGGGATAGACCTTGACACGCTTAGCCACACGGTCACCGACGCCGGGGGGCGTTACCGTCTGTCGCCCGAACCGCTCGCGCCCGTTACCGGACGCTACCGCCGCACCACCGTCTGGTCTGCCGATGTGGCGGCCGATACCGCCGTCATCCGGTTCACCACCCCTTCGGGGCGCCCCATGTGGCTCGCCATGCCCCACCGCTACCATTTCTACCTCTGGGCCAACTGACCCCCCTCCTCGTGAGTTCCGGGTACCATCTAAACGTAGGGACATCGCTTTGCGATGTTTAGGATATTTCGTTGAATATCAGCTAAACATCGCAAAGCGATGTCCCTACATTCGGGTGCAAGCCGAGTTCTGCGCCTATTTATCTCAGAGGTGGGTGTCTCAGCGCACGATTACCTTGCGGGTTACGGTGCCTTTGCGCACAAGGTAGATGCCGGGAACGGTGGTGTCGGCATCTACGCTGATGCCCTGCAGGTTATACCACATCTCGGGGCCGTCTGCCTCTGCATCGGCGGCGGGGAGGGTTATTGCCGAGGGAGGATTGAAACCTGTTGTGGCCATTACACCGGTGTGGTGGCCCGAAACGTAGTTGATGGTGATGGCAGGTTCGCTGATGGTGGCCAGCATGTCGTGGCTCTGGCAGTAGTGGGTGGTGAAGGGGAATTTCGAGTCTTTGACAAAGGTCAGCGCTGAACCGTCGGCGGCTACGGGCGATGCATAGACGAAGTTGTTGTATGTAGTCTGTGATTCCGAGCTGATGTCATAGATTTTCTGCGCGGTGTCATCGCCGGTTTCCTCGGCGGCAAGTGTCTCTGCCTCGTCAGGCTCGCTGACTGCGGCTTTGGCGACGGCGTTGTAAGGTGTCACCAGGTCGGCATGGCTTGCCCCGAGCCAGTAGTTCTGTTTTGTGTTGGGGTCGTAGACATAAATGCGGTAGTTGCCTGCGATTTCGCCAAGGTATTTGAGAGAATATGTGCCGTTGTCGTCATATACGAGTTCCCACGAGCCTTTACTTGTTTCCCAGTCTGCGGGCTCGGTCCAGTTGCCGTCATCGGTGACGGTCCAGCCGTTGAAGTCGCCGCACACCCACATCTGCAGCGCCACCTTGCGGTTCAGCGTGGCCTGGAACTGGATTTTCTCGCATACGCCGGCATTGCCGAGCGGACGGTACCGGTAAGAGCCTTTGGTTGTGGTGGCGTTGCTGAAAGTGAATGTGGTCTGAACCCCTTTGCTTGTTGTGCCCCCGCTTGCCGAACTCAGGGTGCCCCGCATGTTTTCCTCTGAGAGAATGACTACGTTCTCGGGACCTACTTCGCGGGTCTGGGTGCTGTAAGATGTTGTGCCGCTGTTGTCTCCGGTCGATATTGAGTAATATATGCCGGAATACTCATAGGGGATGTTGATGTCGAGGAGTGCGTTGTTACGCAGCAGAAGAGACGAGAATGCGAGCACTTTCGATGTGCCGGTGAGCGTATGGAACCTGATGTCGCGCAGGTGGTTATACGAGGCGTTTACCGCAGTGGTGTAGGCATTGTTGCCGGTGGTATAGAAGTTGTCAAGGTTCAGGTCTTCGATTTTGTTGTTGGAGCACTGAAGATTGATGGAGGCTGTCGAGACAGGCTCGCCGCTGTATCTGTCGGTGGCGAATTCGCGGCCTGATGCGGCGAGGCGGAGTTCCTTGAGGTTGACGTTGCGCGACACCCATATCTGATTGAGATTGGGGCATGTGCTGAGGTCGAGGGTTTCGAGCTTGGTGCCACCGTTGCCTTTGTTGTAAATTGTGTTGCCTTGCGAGGAGGTATTCACACCACAGTAGAAACCGGTGAGTTTCGGGCAGTCTTTGACCGAGACGCGCTCGAGGGTGGGGCAGTTGTTGAAGATGAATTCCTTGAGATCCGGGCATCCGTCGGCGATAATCTCGACAACGGGCGGGTTCATCGTTTTATTGTCATTCTTGTTGGCGTTGTAGGAAATGCTGTTCGTGATTGTGGCGAGTCCCCGGATGCCCGATACATCGATATATTTGAGGTTCTTGAATGTCGTGCTGTTGGGGATGGTGATTGTGCCCAGAGCGGAGCCGTTGAAAAGGTTGGTGAAATAACGGAGGCAACGGAGGTCTTCGACATCCTTGTAGGGGTTTGAGCCGAAGTCCTTGAGCAGGTCGGTGAGGCTGGTGACCTTGTCGGTCTCGATCATGCCGTCGGCGATGGCCGAGGCGTATTTGTCGGTGAGCCACTGGCGCACGACGAGGTCGGGGAAATATTCCTCGGTGAAGGGAATCTGCTTGGCGTTCAGAGAGCCGGCCGAGCCTATGACGGCCAGGACCAGAGCCATGATGAATGAGAGGTTAAAGTGAGGTTTCATCTGATGGTTTATAATTGTGATTGTTTATTTTTTTGTGATAAAGGGGTTGGATCGGTAATGACAGTGATTCCGAAAGTTAGGCAGATAAGGAATCATCTTATGTTTAAAATGCAAAAGTACGCAAATGCCTTCTAATTACCCCCCCATTTGGTTAAAAATGGTTAATATATGAAATCTCGTTTTATTTTGTTGAATATCGGTTGATATGACATGCGTGCGGTGGTACGGTTGATGGAGCGATGTGGGACGATACAAGACGAGGGGGTGTGCCGCATCGGCGGCACACCCCCTCGGGGTTATTTGTGTGTGGGTACGTCAGATCATTCCTTTATCTCGGGTTCGCCGGGAGTGAAGTCCCACTGGGTGGCGGCGAGGCGCTGGTAGTTCGCGTAGCGCCAGCGGGCGTTGGTCTTGGCGGCGGCGAAGAGCTCGGCTGCCTCGGCGGGATACTGCTTGAATACCGATGCGTAGCGTACCTCGCCTTTGAGGAAGTCGTCGAACTTGTCCCAGTCGGGCTGTTTCGAATCGAGGGTGAAGGGGTTCTTGCCTTCGTTCTCGTTGGCGGGGTTGTAGCGCCACAGCTGCCAGTAACCGCACTCTACGGCGCGCTGCTCCTCGTTCTGGCTGTGACCCATGCCGGCTTTCAGGCCGTGGGCGATACAGGGGCAGTAGGCGATGATCAGCGACGGGCCGTCGTATGCCTCGGCCTCGCGGATGGCCTTGAGGGTCTGGGCCTGGTCGGCGCCCATGGCAACCTGAGCCACGTAGATGTAGCCGTAGGTGGTGGCCATGAGACCGAGGTCTTTCTTGCGCACGCGTTTGCCGGCGGCGGCAAATTTGGCGATGGCACCGATCGGGGTGGCTTTCGAGGCCTGGCCGCCGGTGTTCGAGTATACCTCGGTGTCGAGCACCATGATGTTGACGTTCTTGCCCGATGCGAGCACGTGGTCGAGACCGCCGTAACCGATGTCGTAGGCGGCACCGTCACCGGCGATGATCCACTGCGAGCGTTTCACGATGTAAGCCTTGAGGTCGACGATGGCCTTGCAGATGTCGCAGCCGCAGGCCTCGCAGAGCGGCAGGATAGCCTCGTAGACTTCGCGGGTGGCCACGGCGTCATTGCGGTTCTCGAGCCATTTCTTGGCCTGCTCCTTGATTTCGGCGCAGCACTTGTCGCATTCGATGGCCTTGGCCATGAGGTCGGCAACGCGGGCGGTGAGTTTCTCATCGGCGATCGACATGCCGAGACCGAACTCGGCGAAGTCTTCGAACAGCGAGTTTGCCCAGGCGGGACCGTGGCCGCGGAAGTTGGTGGTGTAGGGTGTAGAGGGCACCGAACCCGAGTAGATTGACGAGCAGCCGGTTGCGTTGGCCACCATCTGGTGGTCACCGAAGAGCTGCGAGATCAGTTTCACGTAAGGTGTCTCGCCGCAGCCCGAGCATGCGCCCGAGAACTCGAAGAGCGGTGTTGCGAACTGCGAGTTCTTGACGTTGGCGGTGGTGTCGATGAGTTCCTGTTTCGAGGCTACGGCGCTTACGCAGTAGTCCCAGTCTTTCTGTACGTCGAGCTGGGTCTCGAGGGGTTTCATCTCGAGAGCCTTCACGCCCTTCTTGCCGGGGCAGACGTCAACGCAGTTGCCGCAGCCGAGGCAGTCGAGTACGTCGACGGCCTGGATGAAACGCATGCCGGCGAACTGCTTGCCGATTGCGGGGAGTGTCTTGTCCTCGGTCATGGGGGCGTTGGCCATCTCGCTGGCGTCGAGCACGAACGGACGGATGGCGGCGTGGGGGCAGACGTATGCGCACTTGTTACACTGGATACAGTTCTCTTCATTCCATTCGGGCACGAAGGCTGCCACACCGCGTTTCTCGTAGGCGGCGGTGCCGTTGGGCCAGTGGCCGTCGGCGATGTCGTGGAAATCAGATACCTTGAGCAGGTTGCCGTTCTGGGCGTTGATGGGGCGCACCAGGCGTGTCACGAACTCGGGGTCGTGGTTCTCGGCCACGGTGTCGTCGGCCAGGTTCTTCCATGCGGGGTCTACGTCGAGACGGTGGTATTCGCCGCCGCGGTCAACAGCCGCGAAGTTCTTGTCGACGATGTCCTGACCCTTCTTGCTGTATGACTTGACGATGAATTTCTTCATCTGCTCTACGGCCAGGTCGACGGGAATCACCTCGGTGATGCGGAAGAACGCGCTCTGC
>CALJBF010000246.1 GCA_938027385.1 uncultured Porphyromonadaceae bacterium
CAGGCGTCAAATGCGCTGTTAAGCCCATTTGACGCCTGATGATATTCATTATGTTGGGGCAGGTACATGAACCGTCCGTCGTCTTATGGGACGGTATATGGCTGCGTTTCAGTCGGTAAGCGGTCGCTACATGTAGCGACCCTACAATGAGATGATGGGAATATGGGTTACCGGGGGTTACTTGTAGCGTGACCAGCGGATGAGGTCTTTGACGGTGGGTTTCTTGCCGTACATGAAGATGCCCACGCGGTAGATCTTGCCGGCGAACCAGGCCATGAACACTATCGAGAGGTAAAGCAAGCCGATCGAGAGGGCGATTTCCCAGCCGGGAATCTCGAAGGGGATGCGGCACAGCATCACCATGGGCGACGTGAAGGGGATGATCGACAGCCAGAAGGCCATGCCCGAGTTAGGGTCACTGGCCACGGTCATGCTGAACACCAGGGCGATGATGATGGGTATCACTGCGAACGACTGCAGCTGCGAGGCATCCTGGATGTTGTCGACAGCCGAGCCGATGGCGGCGAAAATCGACGCATAGAACAGGAATCCGCCGATAAGGAACACCAGCAGGTAGCCGAACAGCTTGAGTATCGTGGTCACCGAGCCGAAGAACGAGATGGCCTGCAGTAGCCCTGTGTCGACCGTGGCGTCCTCAGGCATGAGGGTGCCGGCGTTCATCATCGTTACCTGGCTCATGATGTTGTCAGGCACGAGCATCGGCAGCACGATGGCCGACATCATGGCTATCAGCACGCACCAGATGGCCACCTGCACCACGGCCACAAGCCCCACGCCGAGAATCTTGCCGAGCATGAGCTGGGTGGGTTTCACCGAGGTCACTACAAGCTCGAGCACGCGGTTGCTCTTCTCCTCGATGATCGAGGTCATGACCATCTGGCCGTACATGAGCAGGAACATGTAGAGTATGAATGTCGACACCAGGCCGATGCCGAACGACAGGGCCGACGAGGTCGACTCGTTCTCGCCGTCTTCGGTGACGCGCACCGTCTGTAGGGCCACGTCGGCATGCACTTCGTCGAGTATCTGCTGAAGGTTTTCGATGTCGTATGATTTCAGGCGGTAGTCCTCGACGGCGTTCTGTATGGCGCCTGAAATGGCCGACTCCATATCCATCGAGCCGGCATCGTGCATATATAGCGTGGCTTTCGGTTTCTGCGCCACATCCTTGCCCACGAACAGCACGCAGTCATATTTATCGTTGGCCAGGGCGGAGTCGACCGGTTCGGCCACCGGGTAGATTACCAGGTTATCGGGGTGATTGCTCACGATTGCGGGCAGCACGATGTTGCTCTCGTCGATTACGGCGAGCACCTTTTCGCTGGGGGTCGACATCACGGCTATCAGAGCCGGGGCGGCCATCATCAGCAGCATGATCACCGGCATCAGCAGGGTGGTGATGATGAATGATTTCTTTACGACGCGTTCGCGGAACTCGCGTTCGATGATTATTCCTATGTGGTTGCTCATGATTTCTGGTCGTCGAGTACGGGTGAAAGTTCGTTGGTGATGTTGTGGGCGCGGTTATAGTCGGCCACCGTGCGCAGGAAGATCTCGTTCATCGAGGGGAGGGCGCGGTCAAACGCCACCAGGTCGACGGCGTCGTTGGCCAGGGCGATGACCTCGCGGCGGTCAACATCGGGCTTGAGCCTGATCTCGGCCTTGATGTGGCGCGCCGGGTCGGTATCGAAACTGTGTTCGAGCACGCGGTCGCCCAGGGCGGCGAGCAGAGCGGCGGCGTCACCGTCGAACGTGAGGCGGTAACGGCCGCGTCCCATCTCGCGGCGGATTTCGTCGACGTTGCCCGAGAGGATGTTGTGCGAGCGGTTGATCAGCGTGATTTCGTCACACAGACGCTCCACACTGTCCATGTTGTGGGTGGAGAAGATCACGGTGGCACCCTTGTCGCGCAGCTGCAGAATCTCGCGCTTGAGAAGTTCGGCGTTTATGGGGTCGAAACCCGAGAAGGGCTCGTCGAAGATCAACAGACGCGGTTCGTGCAGCACGGTGACGATGAACTGTATCTTCTGGGCCATGCCTTTCGACAGTTCCTCGACCTTGCGGTTCCACCAGTCGGTGATCTGGAATTTCTCGAACCATTCCTTTAGCTTGGCCGTGGCCTGCGACGCGGGTATCCCTTTCAGGCGCGCGAAGAACAGGGCCTGGTCGCCCACCTTCATCTTCTTGTAGAGACCGCGCTCTTCGGGCAGATAGCCGATGTTTACCACATCGTCGGCCGTGAGCGGGTGGCCGTTGAACAGCACTGAACCCGAATCGGGGGCTGTTATATGGTTTATGATGCGCAGAAGTGTCGTCTTGCCGGCGCCGTTGGGGCCGAGAAAACCGTAAATCTTTCCCTCGGGCACCGTGAGCGACACATTGTCGAGCGCCGTGTGGTTTGTGAAGCGTTTGGTAACGCCGTCGACAGTGATAATGTCCATCTGGTTGACATTGGTTTGGTGAATGTATGGTATGCGCCGGCGCACTGGTGGCATTTCGGCGCATTTTGGGACAAAATTACAGAAAATTATCCTTATCGGCAATTTTAACATCTCATTCCGCAGTATTTGGCGGCAATTCATTAATTTTGTCGAACAAATCATAACCAGTTCCATAAATGAGCCGTCTCGCACATATCTTTTTGCCGGTTTTGGCTGCCGTTGCCCTTGCATCGGCCGTGACATCGTGCGGTTCGGGCTCGCGTGCCACCTCGGCGCATTACCGGGGCGACGCTCTTTATGGTGATGACGACCGCCGCGGCAAAAGTCACAGCAAGGGGCACGGCAAAGGTCACGGAGACCGCCACGTGCCACCTATCCTCGAGTCGTTTGCCAAAGGACTCAGCGACCCGCTTGAAAAGGCGCTTGTGACTGAGATCGAGAGCTGGCTCGGCACGCCATATCAGTGGGGAGGTCATTCTAAAGAGGGTACCGACTGTTCGGGGATGGTAATGGAGGTCTATGGCAAGGTCACGGGGCTGAAACTTCCGCGTGTGTCGCGCGAGCAGTCGGCATACGTGGCACCCCTTTCGCGCAATGCGCTGCATCCGGGCGACCTGCTGTTTTTTTCGGGCGACACCACGCTTGGCGAGGTCTCGCATGTCGGTATGTATGTGGGCCGCGGACAGATGATACATGCCTCCGTGTCGCGTGGAGTGGTGGTGAGCGATATCGACCAGCGCTATTGGTCAAGCCGCCTGTGCAATTCGGGGCGTGTGGCCGGAGCCATGGCCGCCTGGCGCGACCGTGGCGGCAAAACCTCCATGCCCGATCCTGCGCCACGTCCTTCAGGAACGCCGGAAATATCGCTCATGGCACTCACGTCAAAGAACCGGGCAGGGGAAAGCGCACCGGTCGCCGTGCAAGGTGCCGGCGCTCATTCAGCCGCGCAGTCTCAGCCACGTGGCGGTTCGGCCATCGTCCCCCACGAAGTGAATACCTCGGTCGACACGCAGACCGATCTTGACCGTCGCCTTGAAATGGCCATCACTGAAAAAGCCGATTCCATATTCTCATCACGTTTCATGGACTGACCGCGTCCCCCCGCATCCTGACATCTAAACCGCTTACCCGGTTTATCCGGCATTCATTGTAGGGTCGCTACACAATGCTATTAACTTAACAGATGTGGGCGTCTGAAAGACGCTGATTTATTCATAA
>CALJBF010000247.1 GCA_938027385.1 uncultured Porphyromonadaceae bacterium
GTCTCGGCATTACCTATCCCGAGATCACCGAGATGCAGACCCGCGCCATCATCGAGGCCGCCCTCGCTGTCAAGGCACGCGGCATCGACGTACACCCCGAAATCATGATTCCCCTGGTAGGCTCGCTCAAAGAGATTCAGAACCAGGCCGACATCATCAACACCACAGCCGCCAAGGTATTCGAGGAGCAGGGCCGCTCGCTTCCCTATCTCGTGGGCACCATGATCGAGGTACCCCGCGCCGCCCTCGTCGCCAACCAGATCGCCGAGGTCGCCGAGTTCTTCTCGTTCGGTACCAACGACCTCACCCAGATGACCTTCGGTTTCTCGCGTGACGACGCTCCCAAGTTCCTCAAATTCTACAAGGAGCACGGCATCATCAAAACCGATCCCTTCGAAGTCCTCGACCAGGAGGGCGTAGGCCAGCTCGTTGAGATGGGCGTTAAGAAAGGCCGCGCCACCCGTCCCGACCTCAAGGTCGGCATCTGCGGCGAGCATGGCGGCGAACCCTCGTCAGTGAAGTTCTGCGCCAAACTCGGCATGAACTACGTATCCTGCTCCCCCTTCCGCGTACCCATCGCCCGCGTAGCTGCGGCGCAGGCTGCAATAGAGGACTAAGACATAGTTCTTGACACATAAAGCTCTTAGGCTGTAATTCGTTGGTAAACAACGGTTACAGCCTAAGTTGTTCTTAGACGGTTCGTACATTTGGAGTCGCTCTGAAAGCCAAATGAGCACGGTTTGTTTACAAATAGTTTACTAAATTTTGGCCCCCTGTTTACACAATGTTTACAAAGAAGTTTACAAACAAAATCAAAACGTAAATGGCTACATTCAAACCAGTTGTAAGAAGACTTAGGGCTGACGGATTGTACCCCGTGTATCTCCGAGTCACCCATCGAAGGCAAATCGGGTATATCAACACAAGTAAACTGATAAGCCCCCAAAACGTTGCTCGCAATGGCGAGTTCAAAGACCCGGTAGTAAATGAGTATTGTTCTATCACTATACGTCGTTATACCGACATGCTCAACCGTAGGGACTGCTCGGCGCTGTCAGTCCAAGAAGTAATCGAGTATCTGACACGAGACCAAGAATTGGAAAACTTCAGTCAGTATGCAAAACTGCACATTCTCCGAATGGAACAGCGCGGTCAAATGCGCAACGCCAAGAACTACAAATTGGCAGTGGCGCACCTCGAACGCTACCTCGGCACGAATCAGATAATGTTCGGGCAGATGTCTTCAACAGTGTTGAAGAAGTGGATACAAAGCCTCGAAATGACCAACCGTGCCAAAGAAATGTACCCCGTATGCGTCCGTCAGATATTCAAGGCCGCTCTGTTGGAGCTGAACGATGAAGAACGCGGTCTAATACGCATCAAGTTCAATCCGTGGCTGAAGGTGCAGATACCGAAATCAGACAAGGCCGCACAACGCGCCATAAGCGCGGAGGCTTGCCGCGAGTTTTTCTATCGCCCACTCCCCCAAACAAAGATGATTTCTTCGTTGCCGGAGTTGGGCCGCGACGTGGCTATGTTGGTGTTGTGTCTTGGCGGTATCAACACGGTTGACTTGTTCAACCTCAAAAAGACCGACTACCACAATGGGGTTATCGGTTACAAGCGAGCCAAGACACGCCACAGCCGCGCCGATGAAGCATATATAGAAATGCGTGTCGAGCCGTTCATAAAGCCGGTATTCGAGAAGTACCTCGCGCCGGAGGGTGACGAGTACCTTTTCAACTTCCATGTCCGCTACTGCGATTCCGACAGCTTCAGTGCCAACGTAAACAACGGCATTAAGAAAATCTGCAACGATATGGGGTTGGCAAAGGAAGAGTATTACTGCGTCTATACGTTCCGCCATACATGGGGAACAATCGCACAGAACGACTGCGATGCCAACCTCTACGAGGTAGCATTCGGCATGAACCACAGCCACGGACTGAGGGTGACACGCGGCTATGT
>CALJBF010000248.1 GCA_938027385.1 uncultured Porphyromonadaceae bacterium
TTCACCATCATGCGCAACATCTTCATCAACAACTACCGCAAGGTGGTGCGCTCGGCAACGGTGATTGACCAGACCGAAGACCTCTACCACCTCAACCTCCCGCAGGAGTCGGGCCTCGACACCCCTGAAGGCTCGGTCGCCGCAGGCGAAATCTCGGCTGCCATCAACTCGTTCTCCGACGACTACCGCATCCCCTTCTCGATGCACGTGGCCGGTTACAAGTACAACGAGATCGCCGAGAAGATGAACCTTCCCCTCGGCACCGTGAAGAGCCGCATCTTCTTCGCACGTCAGCGACTCCAGAAAATGCTCAAGGACTATCGCTGACCATACATCCTCCCGCATGACCTAAATCCGGGGCGCACTGCGCCTGACCACCTGATTCAAGTAATTACTTTGCTCTACAGAACTCAACGCTCACGGCATATTGCCAGAGCAGATATCCGCGGGCATGGGGCGGCGCAATCAGCCGCCATTAAGCTGACGCAACCTGCACCCGCCACCCTTTTGACAATACGACTACACGGGATTATACTGCACGATCAATAATCTGAGAACAGATAGGATTTAAGCCAGCCGAGGAGAGCGCCGCAGTTACGGCACTCTCCTCTTTTTATGTATCCGCATCAACATTATGGCACACTATTTGTTAAAGTTTAAAAGAGGGTAAACGGGCGTGCCCGGAAGGCGCCACGCCCCATAACACAGAATTATCAGACTACGCTATATGAATTTCAACAGCTTCACTATCAAATCACAAGAGGCTATACAGAAAGCGCTCGAATACACACGCTCTGCCGGACAACAGCAGATCGAGCCCGTACATCTGTTGAAAGCCATCATCACCGAGGGAGAATCGTTGATCAAATTCATCTTCCAGAAAGTCGGCGCCAACCTGGCACTCGTGAGCCAGCAGGTCGACAAAGAGATCGGCACACTGCCGAAAGTATCGGGCGGCGAGCCTTATCTGAGCCGTTACTCTAATGACGTGCTGCAGAAATCGCTTGACATCGCCAAGAAGATGGGCGACGAATATGTCACCCTCGAGGCGATACTGCTGGCTCTGTTCGAGGTCAATTCGCCCGCATCGACCATCCTCAAGGACGCCGGCCTCAGCGAGAAAGAGCTGAAAAGCGCCATCGACGAACTGCGCAAGGGGAAGAAAGCCACCGACCAGGGTGCCGAAGACACCTACAACGCCCTCTCGAAATACGCCATAAACCTCAACGAACGCGCCCGCTCTGGCAAACTTGACCCCGTAATCGGCCGCGACGACGAGATACGCCGCGTGCTGCAGATACTCTCACGCCGCACTAAGAATAACCCCATGCTGATCGGCGAGCCGGGTACCGGCAAGACCGCCATCGCCGAGGGTCTGGCACAACGCATCGTGCGCGGCGACGTGCCCGAGAACCTGCGCTCGAAACAGATATTCTCGCTTGACATGGGTGCCCTCGTGGCCGGTGCCAAGTACAAAGGCGAGTTCGAGGAACGTCTCAAGGCCATCGTGAACGAGGTAACCCAGAGCGACGGCGAGATCATTCTCTTCATCGACGAGATCCACACCCTGGTGGGCGCCGGTAAGGGTGAGGGCGCCATGGATGCCGCCAACATCCTCAAGCCGGCCCTGGCCCGAGGCGAACTTCGTTCGATAGGCGCCACCACGCTCGACGAATACCAGAAATATTTCGAGAAAGACAAGGCGCTCGAACGCCGTTTCCAGAAAGTGATGGTGAACGAGCCCGACGAGGCATCGGCAATCGCCATTCTGCGCGGTCTTAAGGAGCGCTACGAAAACCACCACAAGGTGCGCATCCGCGACGAGGCGATTATCGCCGCCGTAACGCTCTCGGAGCGCTACATCACCGACCGTTTCCTCCCCGACAAGGCTATCGACCTAATCGACGAGGCCGCCTCGAAACTGCGTCTTGAAATAGACTCGGTGCCCCAGGCCCTCGACGAAATCACGCGCAAGATAGCCCAGAAAGAGATAGAGCGCGAGGCCATAAAGCGCGAAGGCGACAAAGAGAAGGTGCGCGAGATCGAGAAAGAACTTGCGTCGATGCGCGACGAGGAGAAGGAGTTCACCGCAAAGTGGAAAGCCGAGCAGGAGCTCATCAACAAAATCCAGCAGAACAAGATCGACATCGAGCAGCTCAATTTCGAGGCTGACCGTGCCGAACGCGAAGGCGACTATGCCCGTGTGGCCGAAATCCGTTACTCCAAGATACAGCAGAAAGAGCAGGAGAACAAGACCATCCAGGAACAGCTCAAGGTGATGCAGGGCGAGAAGGCCCTTATCAAGGAGGAGGTCGACTCGGAAGACATCGCCGACGTGGTTTCGCGCTGGACCGGTATCCCCGTAAACAAGATGGTGCAGTCAGAAAAAGAGAAACTGCTGCATCTTGAAGAGGAACTGCACAACCGCGTCGTCGGTCAGGAAGAGGCCATCCGCGCCATCGCCGACGCCGTGCGCCGCTCGCGCGCCGGCCTCAACGACCCGCGCCGCCCCATCGGCTCGTTCATCTTCCTGGGCACCACCGGTGTCGGCAAAACCGAGCTGGCAAAGGCTCTGGCCGAATACCTCTTCGACGACGAGAACATGATGACCCGCATCGACATGAGCGAGTATCAGGAGAAACACGCCGTGAGCCGTCTGGTCGGCGCGCCTCCGGGATACGTCGGCTACGACGAAGGCGGCCAGCTCACCGAGGCCGTAAGGCGCAAGCCATACTCGGTCGTGCTGTTCGACGAGATCGAGAAAGCACACCCCGACGTGTTCAACATCCTGCTGCAGGTGCTTGACGACGGCCGTCTGACCGACAACAAGGGCCGCATGGTCAATTTCAAGAACACCATAAATATCATGACCTCGAACATGGGTTCGTCGGTAATCCGCGACAACTTCGCCAAGATGACCCCCGAAAACCGCGAGGAGACGGTGGAGACGACCAAACAGCAGGTTCTGGAGATGCTCAAGCAGACTATACGTCCCGAGTTCCTGAACCGTATCGACGAGACCATAATGTTCACCCCGCTCAACGAACGCGAGATCGAGGAGATTGTGGGCCTGCAGATCAAGAGCGTGCGCAAGATGCTTGCCGCCAACGGCATCACGCTCGAAGTCACCCCCGAGGCTCTGCATTTCCTGGCCGAGGAGGGGTACGACCCCGAGTTCGGCGCCCGACCCGTGAAACGTGTCATACACCGTCTGGTGCTCAACCGCCTGTCGAAAGACATCCTGGCCCAGACCGTCGACCGGGAACACCCCATTATCATCGACGTCAAAGACAACGACCTGGTGTTCCGCAACTGACCCCGATACACACATTATTTAGAAATCTTATAGGGATATGAAAAAGTTACTTTATCTGTTACTGCTGCTTCCGCTGGCGCTGGTCACCGCGTCATGCGACGATGACAACAAGGTGCCCGACGTATCGATCAACACCTCAATAGAGGGTGGCGTATATAAAGACGGCGTAATCTATGTAGTACAGGGCACGCCTCTGGTACTTGAGGTGTCGCTCGACAACCACACCGACAAGGAAGGCCAGCTCGGCGTCATCACCTTCTACTGGGATCATTACCTGGCAGGGCAGGCCGTCACGGTTCCTTACACCTTCGAGATTCCCACCGCCGCGCAGCCAGTGGGCAATCATCTTCTCCAGGCCGAAATGCCGGTCTATGTGGTTGACTATCCGCTCTGCGTGGGCTATTTCGACTATGTAGTGAAAATCGTGCCCTCGGCCGACGACCTCCCCGCTGCCCCGGCCACAGTGAATCTCCCCGGAAACATCAAGAAGAAATAACAGCGCCACCGCACTTGACAAAACAGCACTTTACAAAGCCGCACCCTTTCCGGGATGCGGCTTTGCCGCATATATACACTATGCAAATGGAATACAGCATAAAGCAATGAATACCAGCGCAGAGTGTCTCGAAATCGCATATTTTACATATAATCGTCATGTTCATCGTGATTTAACGCCGATTGGTCTTGATTCAAATGTTAAAACCTGAAAATTTCGTTGCCGAGGCCGTTGAAGTAAAAATAATTTAGCTACTTTTGCACCGACATGACAATCATCACAGCCAATAACAGACTCTTATATTTCATAAATCTAATCATTAATCGCTTTTGATGAAAAAATCTTTACTCCCCCTGCTGATGGTTCCGGTACTCGCCGCCAACGCGACAGCCGCCGAACCGCAAACGCCGAAATCGTATGATGGCTATGTCCTGTCGGCCATCTCCCCCAACGGCAAGTTCGCCGCCAGCGACTGCTACGGGATGGTGGTCTACATCAATCTTGAGACCGGCGCCGAAATCACTTTCATGCCCGACGACAACGGAAGCACCATGTACTGCCTCGGCTCGGGCAACGCGCTCAGCAACGACGGCCTGATGATGTGCAGCACAGACATGAACGGCGATGCCAGCTATTTCGACGGCACCGAATGGAAATCACTCCACATCGGCGATACCAACGGCGTGAACAGCGCCGCCAATGCAGTAACACCCGACGGCGGCCGCATCTGCGGCAACCTCGGGCTGCGCGAGATGACATACGATGATGTAACCATGTGCGTGCCCGTAATCTGGAACCGCCAGTCAGACGGCTCGTTCGGAGAATACGTGATGCTCCCCCATCCCAACCTCGACCTCTTCGGTACCGCACCCCAGTATGTCACAGCCACGCATATCAGCGACGACGGCCACACAGTGCTCGGCCAGGTAACTGACAGCCGTGGATTCATGATTTATCCCATCCTGTACAAGGAAGGGGCCGACGGCTCATGGACATACTCGCTCCCCTTTGCCGACCTGTTCAATCCTGACCATATCGTCATTCCCGAAAATCCCGGCGAAGGCCCGAAACAGCCCGAGGCCAAAGACTTCATGACCGACGAGCAGAAAGCCGCTTTCGAGCAGGCTGTAGCCGACTGGCAGGCCGGACAGGGCTCGTACCCTGACGAGAACGAGTACCTCTCGGGGGAGGGAAAAGCCGAATTCGAGCAGGCATTAGCCGAATGGCAGACCGCACACGCCGAATGGTCAGAGCGCTGGTCGGCATTTGATGACGCCTACTGGGCTGTTGCCTCCAGCTCGCCCAACTTCGAGTCGAACCAGAACGCCCTTGCTGCCGATGGCTCGGCATTCGCCGCCACCAGCGTCACTGAAGATGATTCCGACCCCTTTATGCCGGCTTCTTTCTATCATCCCTGGTCATACGACATCGCCAGCGGCCTGATTACAAAATACGAAGACAAGAGCATGGGTATCACCGGATATGCAGGCGGATACTGGCTCGCCGCGGAAAACGATGCAGAAACCG
Source organism: uncultured Porphyromonadaceae bacterium (assembly GCA_938027385.1). Lineage (GTDB taxonomy): Bacteria > Bacteroidota > Bacteroidia > Bacteroidales > Muribaculaceae > UBA7173. Next base: position 5,340 of record CALJBF010000248.1, read on the forward strand.
GCTGCTACAATGGCTACATGCTTCGGAAAGGCTCGGTGACCAGCCTCTACGACTTCCTGTGCTCGAAGGGCGAACCGGTCAAGGAATGGGTTGAAGTCAACATGAACCATCAGATGGAGAGTTTCGACTACGAGACCGAACAGGTTGTCACGAAGAATTTCACAGTGACAGGTCTGCCCCACGCAACGCCTGACCTGCGTTACATAATATCATGGACATTCGACGCCTGGAACCAGACCTGGGAGCCTGTCAGCTACCTGTTCGACCTGGGCGTAGGCGTGGCCATCAGCGAAACTTTCGCCGACAAAAAAGCCGCTGCATTCGATGCCGACGGCAATCTCGTGCTCGGCGCCGATGTCAAGGCTGTCGCCATCTATGATGTCGCAGGCCGTTGCGTGAAGAACGCAGCCGCACAGACCGTAGCTTGCGGCGACCTCGCCGACGGTGTCTACATCGTGAATGTGACATACGCCGACGGCACCGCCGCCTCTGTAAAGGTAGCAAAATAACATATCCTTAACAATACATCTGATATTCCGCCCGTTGCAAGGCCTATACTGGGCTTTCTGCAACGAGTGGAATATCAGGCGTTAATAAACATCCATCGCTTATGAACCGTCTGGTCTACATCCTCATCGGGATTCTCGCCCTGCTGGGCTCCGCAAAAGCATCGGCCCAGCTGCCTTCAATCGTGCTGAAAGACACGCGCGGGCAGGCCGTGAACGTCTCGGAAATCTCTAACGACGGCAACCCCGTCGTGATCAGTTTCTTCGCCACCTGGTGCAAGCCCTGCATGCGCGAGCTGAAGGCGATAGCCGACCTCTATCCCGACTGGCAGGACGAGACCGGCGTGAAAATGTATATCGTCAGCATCGACGACGCCCAGAACTCATCGAAAGTCAAGCCGCTGGTCGATGCCGAGGGGTGGGAATACGAGGTGCTGCTCGACCCCAACAGCGAATTCTTCAAAGCCCTGGGGCTGCAGACGGTGCCCCACGTGCTGGTGCTTGACGGCGACGGCAACGTGCGCATGTCGCACTCGGGCTACACCGACGGCTCAGAGACCGAAATCATAGCAACCATCCGCAATATCCGCAACCAGAAATGATGAAAAGCCTGGCACGATACACAGCACTGGCGCTCGCGGCGATGCCGCTCTGCGCCTCGGCGTTCAATATCGGAGGTGACAACGGTGTCAGTTTCCACGGAAGCGTGCAGGCCGACGTGCTCTTTCCCCAGGAGGACAAGGCCATCAACACCGGCTCGTATGACCATGACATACTGTTCAACACCTACGCCGACCTCAACATGATCAGCCGTTACGTCGACGCCGGCGCACGGCTCGAGTTCATGAAGTGGCCGTTGCCGGGCTATGAAAAGGATTTCAAGGGGTGGGGTGTGCCCCATATCTATGCCAAAGGGCGTTACAAAGGTTTCGAGCTTACCGCC
>CALJBF010000249.1 GCA_938027385.1 uncultured Porphyromonadaceae bacterium
CGCCTGAGTTTGCGGGATGCTATGGTTATGAATGACGATACGGCCTCGTGCAACTGTTCGATGGTTTCCAGTGGCGGTGTGAACGAACGTGACGAGCATATCTGCTTGTGGTCCGGCTCGGTCTCGCGCTCGATACATGGGTGGCCGTTAAGCTCAAGCCATGTCCGGCGTCCGGTCACGTTCAGCAGCGTGGTCACCTGTGACTCGGAAAAGTCGGCGAGGTCGAGGGCGCGCTCTATTCCCACCTGTTGCAACCGGGGGGTCAGACGGCGCCCTATGCCCCATACGCTGCGGATGTCGGTCAGAGCAAGCGCCTTGCGGCGTTTTTCGTCAGTGTCCATTACGCAGACGGCACGGTAAGCGGGATATTTCTTGGCGAACCAGGCGGCGATTTTGGCCAGTGTCTTTGTCGGGGCGATGCCGAGCGACGTGGGGATGCCGACGTTGCGGCGCACACGTTTCACTATTTCGCGGGCAAGCTGTTCGGTCTGATCAATGGTGCCCGGCGGAAAATGTATGAAACATTCGTCGACCGAGTATATCTCGATGTCAGGCACCAGTTCCTCTATGGTCGACATTACGCGCGATGACAGGTCGCCGTACAGCCGGTGGTCGCCGTGCACGGTAATCACGTTGTGGCGCCTGATGATGTCGCGTATCTGGTATATGGGCACGCCGCGGGTAATGCCCAGGGCCTTGGCCTCGTTAGACATGGCAACGGCACATCCGTCGCCGTGACTCATCACGACCACCGGGCGTCCTATGAGCCGCGGGTGAAACACGCGCTCACACGACACGAAAAAGTTGTTGCAGTCAATCAGGCCAATCATTGTCGGAAATATATCAAGCCCTCCGGCGGCAATACAATATATGCCGGGCCGGAGGGCGTGCATGGGTTTATGCCTGGTGCTGGGGGCGCAGCAGGTCGTTTACGGTCTTTACGGGGTTGAAAGTCTCGATGGGCACTTCGACGAACGCGGTGTTCCAGCGGCTCATGGCGCCGTTCCAGAGGCCGGGGAGCTCGAGAGCCTTTAGGGCGCGGCCATGGAGCGACTTCGACGAGATGAAACCTGTCTCGGGGTCTACGTAGTCTGGCAGGTTGAATTTACGGCCGGCCACATCCTTGATATAGCATACCAGGTCGACCGGATTGAAGTGGGTGGCGCCGGCCATCATGGTGCGGTTCTCCTCTTTCGAGAGGTCGATCTGGGTGCTCTCGAGAATCTGGAGCGAACGCGAGCCGTCGGTGTTGTAGGCTATGTACGGGCCGCCGCCGGGTTCGCCCTCGTTCTTCACCATGCCACAGACGCGCAACGGGCGGTCAAGAATGCCGCGCATATAGGTGGCCAGATCCTCACCGGTGAGGCTGTCGAACTCGGGTGCGTCGAACGAGAAGGCGTTGCGCATGAATGCCGTCATCTCTGCCAGGTCTGCCGGGGTGTACCGGCGTGCGTCGATAAGCCCCACATATTTCTCGATGCGGTCATGCAGTTCGATGAGGTATCCGGCGATTACTTTCTTGTACTGGAGGGTGGGCTCGCGGCGCGAGTCGGGCACCACGTTGTCGATGTTCTTGATGAACACCACTGTCGACTCGATGTCGTTGAGGTTGCGGATCAGGGCGCCGTGGCCGCCGGGACGGAACACAAGCTTGCCGTCTTCGCGGAACAGAGTGTTGTCTTCATTCACGGCTACGGTGTCGGTCGACGGCATCTGCTCTGACATCGACACGTTTATGCTGACGCCCATCTTCTTCTCGATAACGGGAATCGCCTCTTTCAGTTTTGCCTCGAAGGCATTGCGGTGGGCGCCCGATACGGTCAGGTGCATGTTCACGGTGCCGTCGGCCTGCTGTGCCGACTGTGCGCCCTCTACAAGCTGTTCCTCAACCGGGGTGCGGGTGGTATCGCCGGCATGGTGGAATGTGAGCAGACCTTTGGGGAGGGCGCCGTAGTTGAGGCCGTCGGCACCGATTATGCCGCGGATTACATCTTTCTCGCGTCCTTCGGCCACAAGGGCGTCAACCCCCTTGCCGTAGATGCGCATGCAGGCGGCATCGAGTTCGTTGAAGAATGCCACCCGGTGGATATCCTTTATCAGCGCGGCCACGTCAGAGCCTTCGGCTGGATGCTCGGCCTCGCCGTCGACGAAGGCGAACAGCGCCTTGAACATGCGCGATGCGGCGCCCGACGCGGGCACGAACTTGCACACGGTGCCACCGTCGGCCAGGTATTTGTTCCAGCGTGCTACGGCGGCGGTCTGTGCGGCGTCGTCAAGCACGGTTATGCCTTCGGCCGGTGTGGCCGGGGCAAAGATTTTCAGGTAGGGGAAACCGGTTTCAAAACGGTTCACCTGTGCCTGCAGGGTTTCTTCGGTGATGCCGCGCTGGTTCAGTATCGCGCGGTCTTCGGCAGTCAGGTTTAACATTGCTGGTATCGTGTTTTTAGGTGTTACTGTGTTTATGTATGTCGGTTAAGTATGCTGTGTCATTTCATGCGTTTGAGCAGATTGTACGAGGGAATCACACCGAGTTCGCCGGCTTTCGAGAGGTTCTCGGCCCCTTTCTCGCGGTTGCCGAGCTGGAAGTAGGCGTAGCCCCGGTTGTAGTATGCCTCGCCGAAATCGGGTTTAAGCTCGATGGCTTTGCTGTAGGCGCTCAGTGCGGATGTGAAGTCGCCCATCTCGGCCAGCATGTTTCCTTTGTTGAACAGTGCGAACGGCATGCGTGGCGAAAGCTCAAGCGCCTTGTCGAAATCGGCTATGACCGTACGGCCGTTGATGAGTGCGTTCTCGCGGTCGCCGCGTCCGGCGCTGAAAAGCGCCGCGCGTGCCACGCCGCGCACGAAATATGCCAGCGCGAAATCGGGTGTCAGGGCCACGGCACGGTTCAGGTCCTCGATGGCGGCTGCATAGTCCCTCACCATCATGAAGTCGATGGCTCGCCCGAAATAGTCGATGGCTCGCGGCGTGTGGGTCGACAGGTATGATGTGTAATAGTCTATTGACTTGAAATGGCGCTGTATGTCATCTTCTTCGGTGAGCGTTACAGGCTGGTTGGTCACCTGCAGGCTCATGCGCAGCACGCGGGTCTGGTTTATGTCGTCGGCCTCTTTCATGTAGTAGCCCGACGGACGCAGGTCGGTGGGCGCGATGTAATATGTCACGGCAAACATCGGCTCGATCTCGATGCGCTGCTGGTTGTCCTGCACGCGCCCGCGTATGTCTTTGTTGTTGTATTCGCGGTCCACATCTATCTCGCGGTCCACGGTGCGCAGGGCAGTGAAACGTTTCGCCACCTCCTCGCTGGTCATGGGGGCGTCGCCGGTGCCGGTGCCGGCGTCATCGCGCGCCGGGTTACTGCCCGGAGTGATGGCTGTGCCCTCCATGGGCTTGGGTTTCAGATTCTTCGAGAGGACAAGCGCGCGGTTGTAGTCTTTTTCGGCCTGCGCCATCTTACCCTGGCGGCGGTATATGTCACTGCGGAAATAGAGCGCCTCGGGCATCTCGGGATTTCCTTTCATCACCTCGTTTATATCTTCTATGGCCTTGGCGTAGTTGCGGGTCTCGGCATAGAGCAGGGCGCGGTTGTAGAGCGAGCGGTAGTCGGTCGGGTCATTCTCGAGCACCCGGGTGAAATCCTGGATGGCGCGGTCGTTGTCGGCAGTCTCCATGCGCAGGAGGGCGCGGTTGTAAATTGCGGCGGTGTTCAGCGGGTCAAGCTGTATGGCATAGTCGTAGTCGGCCATCGCCCCGAAAAAGTCATCGAGGTTATACCGCAGGTACGCGCGGTTGACATACAGTCCGGCCTCGCGTGGCAACAGGCGTATCGCGTGCGACAGATCCTGCTCGGCGCGTTGCCAGCGGTTGGCGCTGAGGGTGTCGGCGCCGGCCACGTTGGCGCGCGCCATGTCGTAACCCTTTATGGTCACGTCGGCCCGCAGCAGGTATGCGTTGGCGAGGTTGCGGTTCAGCTCAAGAGCTTTGTCTACATCGGCCAGGGCGGCAACCGTGTCGCCTTTGTGCAGATAGAGCCGCGCGCGGCCCACATAACCGTTGTCAAATCCGGGGTATGATTCAAGCAACTGGTCGAAAGTCACGGTGGCGCTGTCGAGGTCGTTGAGTTCCTCCTGTGCAAGCGCCTTGTTGAACATCAGTCCGCGCGAGCGCGGTGCCAGGGCCAGGGCGGCGTCATAATCGGCCACGGCATCGCGGAGTTTCCCCTGGTTCTGGCGTGCCACGCCCCTGACCTCGTATGCGTCGGCGATGAACGGATTGCGCTCTATGGCGGCCGATGCGTCGGCCTCCGAGCCGAGGTAATCGTCGAGATTCAGTTTTGCCACCGACCTGAAGAACCAGGGCTGGGCCAGATAGGGCTTGGCGGCTATGGCCTGGTTGAAATACTGTATCGACAGCATATAGTCCTCGAAATATAGCGCGTTCTGCCCCACGCGCAGCATCTGCTCGGCGTTTACCTGGCACGATGCCACGCATGCGCAGAACAGTGCGCACACAGCTGTGATGAGTGTTTTGAGGAAATCTGTCATTGTAAGTACAAATTTACAGATTTCCTTTAACACGTCATCACCCTCCGGCAGTAAAATTGCCGCCGCGATGCTAAAAATGGTTAACAGATATTTTTATATGGCCTCTAATCCTCTTTGCCGGGAGGTTTCGGCAACGTCGCCGACAGCAGTGTCATGCCCGCGCCGGCGGCTATCATAGAGCCGATGACGATGCCGAGCTTGGCCATGTCAAGCAGTGCCGAACCGGCCGGGGTGGCCGCGTCAAACGACAGGTTGGCGATAAACAGCGACACGGTGAACCCTATGCCTCCGAGAGCCGCCACACCGGCCATCATGCCCCAGTTTGCCGCCGCGGGCATCGGGGCAACACGCAGTTTCACGGCTCCCCACGAGAAGAGGAATATCCCCAGGAATTTGCCGCCGACGAGCGCTACGATTATGGCCAGCGACACACCGCTTACCATATCGCCCGGGTTCATGTCGAGCAGATAGATTCCGGCGTTGGCGAAAGCGAACAGCGGCACGATGAGATAGTTGACTATGGCATGCAGGGAGTCTTCAAGGTCCTGCAACGGCGAGATTACTTTGTCAGAGGCTGATTCCACCTGTTTAAGCCAGTCCATCTGCGCCGACGACAGTATGGTGCGCCGTGTCAGTTTCTCGTCATCGTCGGCGCGGAAATGCGACATGGCCGCGCGTATGGCTATGATATAGTTGCGCGGGTTGAACACCGGTTTTGCCGGCACGCAGAATGCCACCAGAACACCTGCGATGGTAGGATGCACGCCCGAATTGAGGAACAGGAACCATATCACGCCCCCGATGCCCAGATAGAAGATTTTTGACTGGATGAGCATGAACTGCCCCAGGACGAGTATGCCTAACAGAATCAGAGCGTAGACAAGCGGCATTATCTCTATGTGACCTGAATAGAATGTGGCTATGACGATGATGCCGCCGATGTCGTCGACCACGGCGAGGGTGGTCAGGAATATCTTCAGCGACAGCGGAACACGCGACCCGAGCATGCCCAGCAGACCCAGAGTGAAGGCTATGTCGGTGGCCATGGGGATGGCTGTGCCCCGCGAGAAGTCTGTTCCCCGGGCCATAAGGTAGAATATCACCACCGGTACTATCATGCCCCCGATAGCGGCCAGGATAGGGAGCAGTGCCTTGCGGAACGACGACAGTTCGCCCACCAGCACCTCGCGCTTGATTTCCAGGCCTATGGTGAAGAAGAATATGGCCATCAGCGCGTCGTTTATGAACGACAGCAGTGTCATCGGGTGGCCGGCGTGCGAGAAGATGTTGAAACTCCCCACCTGCAGTCTTACCTCCTGTTGCCAGAAATCCTGGTAAAGAGCCGAGGTGAACGGCAGGTTGGCGACTATGAGAGCCGCCACAGTGGCGAGGATAAGGATATTGCCGCCCGATGCATGACGGCGCAGGGCCTGTCGTGCCGCGAAAAACACACCTGACGGGTGTGACTCGGGTGGCTTGGGTGAGATGTCGGGTAGTCTGAGGGTCATGACAAACAGTTGAACGTTTCTTGTTCAAACGGTTTGCCGGGGCATTTGGTTGACGCGTCAGTCAGATATGCCAGTAGGACGCAATCGGTTGCAGAGTGGATGTCAGCGAGCGGCCGCCGCTTCCTCAAGCTCTGCGGCCAGGCGGGGGTTTATGCTGTCGAGGGTGAGCATGAAAGCGCGGTGATAGGCGTCGGCGACCTTTGCGGCGCCACGGCGGCGTATCTCGCTCTCGCGCGAGGCGATTTCGATAAGCAGATCCTGGGTCTGCAGGGTGTCGCCGGTCTCGATCAGTGCGGCCACCTCGCGGGCGTGCTGCGAGCCTATCTGCGCGGCCATGTTGTATTCTTCTTTCTGTTCTTTGGTCTGGCAGGCCGTGAGCATGGCGGCCGCCGCGATGGCTGATATGCAAAACAGTCTGTTCATCTGTGAGGTGGGTCTTGGTTTATGTGGCCCGGTTCCGCGTGTTACAACAGGGCCATTGCTATCTTGGCGCAGGCCTCGGCGTCGGCCAGGGCGTTGTGATGGTTAGAGAAGGGTATGCCGAGGAAACTGCAGAGGTTCGGCAATGAGAACGAGGGGCAGAGCTGCCTCGGAATGGTCATGCGCGCCTTTATCAGCGTGCAGAGAAATGGTTTCTCGCGGTATTCCATGCCGTAGTGGCGGTGTGTGGCGATGATGCACTTTTCGTCGAACGCCTTGTTATGGGCCACCAGACACAGGTCGCCGATGAACGGG
>CALJBF010000250.1 GCA_938027385.1 uncultured Porphyromonadaceae bacterium
CGCCGGCAGCCGCCGGTGACTCGGGCGAGGGACGGTAGTCGAAGATGTACTCGTTGCGGTCAACGTTCCACTCGGGATCTGAGTCCCAGATGCAGTTGAGATAGTTGTCGTCGTCGGTGCCCGCGGGTTTGAAGAGACAGCGGCGGAAGAATACCTGACAACCCACTATGTCGTTGTCGACGGCAGTCTGCTCGGGACCGGTGAAATACCAGTGCGAGATTTCCTTGCCGTTGCCGTAGATTATGGTGTTCGAAATGTCGGCGGTGAGGAAGGGGTGCTCGGTATCTGGGTCGAATTCGCCCCCTTTTCCGGTATGGTCAAGGTTGAGGGCAGGCATCGCGGCCGAAAAGAGATAATAGTTGGCGAGGGTGCACCGGTTTATGGTGTGGTTGCCGCCGTAGAGGTAGAGCAGGCCGAACCCTGAGTCGGCAAGCTCACAGCCGATGGCGGTGACATCAGAGTTCGTTGCGCTGACGAGGTATTCCTTGGCGTTGCGCACCACACTGTTGTGCAGGTAAAGGGCAGGCTGACCGTCGGCAGAGGGCACGTTGTCGAGTACCAGACCGTAGGTGGAGTTGCGTATCGAGGCGTACGAGATGCTGTTGGCGCACGATGTCGGCGCGAAGAGTATGCCACCCCACTGGCCCGACATGACCTCGTACGGTATCTGTGCCGCCACGAAACCTGAGCGGTCGCCGGTCATGGTGACCGGATTGCCGGGCTCGCCTTCGACCCGTAACGAGCCGTAGACGACCATGCGTGCCGAATCATGGAAATAGAGGCGCGCCCCGGCGGGAATGGTAAGGGTGGTACCCTCGTCGACTACAATCGAGTCCATGACCTGGTATGGCTTGGTGGCCGAAAGGGTCTCGGATGCGGCTATGCGGTAGTCGCCGGTGATGCGGGTGACGTCCTGGCCGCTGGCGCGGACGGGGATGCGCGAGGCCACGCCGTTTACAACGAATTCGATATTGGCGGTTACCTCGACAGGTGCGTCCTGGCCGTTCTCGGGGAGCGTGGCCTCGACGAATACGAATATCGAGTCTTTGGCGCGGATCTCTATGTCTGAGAAATCGCGGCCGGCCACGCCGTCGACGTTAAGGCGGAAATGGCCGTCGGGATCGTCTACGAACCGCACGGAGCTGATCATCATGCCCTTGTCATGGCGGTTATAGACCGTGAACCGCGATGTGGGTGACGGGCCGAGGGTGAACAGATCGCCCAGGTCAAGCTCTTCGAGCGAGAACGCCGGCTGATCGGATGGTGATGTGGAGATGCCATCCTCGATACACGAGGTGAGCATCCCCGAGGCACCGAACGCCGCGGCAAGCAGTATTATGAGTATGCGCAGTTGTTTCATGAGTGTAATATGAGAGAGCGGGGGAAACGGCGCATGTGCGTGGCGCCAGCCGCCTGTATATTAACGGCAGAGCGGGGCAAATATTGCGCGCCGCAAGCCGGGGGCAGCGGCGCGGCCCCCGGCACGGAGCCGGGGCGCGCCGGGCCATGGCCGGCACCGGCGCAAAGCCGGCAGCAGGCTGGCGCGGAGCCCTCACTTCGTTCGGGCCACATAAGTCACATAAGCCACATAAGTTACAGGGTGTAATGTAACTTATGTGGCTTATGTGACTTATGTGGCTTTTGAGAGGGCGGCCTGTCAGGCGCCGGGGGTCAGAGGGCGCGGGCAACTTCCACTTCCTCGAAACCCTCGATGAGGTCACCGACCTGGATGTCGTTGTAGCCCTGGATGGAGAGGCCGCACTCGAGACCGGCCACAACCTCTTTGGCGTCATCCTTGAAACGCTTGAGAGAGCCGAGCTCGCCGGTGTAGCGCACGATACCGTCGCGGATAAGACGCACTTTGTTGGTGCGCTTGATCTTGCCCTCGCGAACGAGAGCGCCGGCAATGGTGCCGACTTTCGAGATCTTGTAGGTCTCGAGCACCTCGGCGGTACCGGTAATCTCCTCCTTGACCTCGGGGGCAAGCATACCGGCCATGGCGTCCTTGACCTCCTCGATGGCCTGGTAGATGACAGAATAGAGGCGAATCTCGACCCCCTCTCGCTCGGCCTCGCGGCGTGCGGCCTGCGAGGGACGCACCTGGAAACCGATGATGATGGCATCGGATGCGGCAGCCAGCGTGACATCGCTCTCGGAAATCTCGCCGACAGCCTTGTGGAGCACGTTGACCTGCACCTCGGGGGTAGAGAGCTTGATGAGCGAATCGGAAAGGGCCTCGATAGAGCCGTCGACGTCGCCCTTGACGATGATGTTGAGTTCCTGAAACGAACCGAGTGCCTGACGGCGTGCGATATCGTCGAGCGTGAGGCGCTTTGAGGTGCGCAGGCCCAGCTCGCGCTGCAGCTGCTGACGCTTGGTGGCGATTTCGCGTGCCTCCTGCTCGCTGTCCATCACGGTGAATGTGTCACCGGCGGTGGGAGCGCCGTCGAGACCGAGAATCAGCGCCGGTTCGGCCGGACCGGCCTCCTTGATGCGCTGGTTGCGTTCGTTGAACATGGCCTTGATCTTGCCGAAGTGCGTGCCGGCGAGGATGATGTCGCCCTGACGGAGCGTACCGTTCTGCACGAGCACTGTGGCGACGTAGCCGCGGCCCTTGTCGAGCGACGACTCGATGATCGAGCCGGTGGCGTTGCGGTTGGGGTTGGCCTTCAGCTCAAGCATCTCGGCCTCAAGAAGAACTTTGTCAAGCAGATCCTCGACACCGATACCCTTCTTGGCCGAAATATCCTGGCTCTGGTACTTGCCGCCCCACTCCTCGACGAGGTAGTTCATTCCGGCAAGCTCCTCCTTGATCTTGTCGGGGTTGGCGGCAGGCTTGTCGATCTTGTTGATGGCGAACACGATGGGCACACCGGCGGCCGAGGCATGGTTGATGGCCTCGACGGTCTGGGGCATCACGTCGTCGTCGGCGGCGACAATGATGATACAGAGGTCGGTGACCTTGGCGCCGCGGGCACGCATGGCGGTGAAGGCTTCGTGACCGGGGGTATCGAGGAACGTGATGTGACGGCCGTCGGCCAGTTTCACGTTATAGGCGCCGATATGCTGCGTGATACCGCCGGCCTCGCCTGCGATGACGTTGGCCTTGCGGATATAGTCGAGCAGAGAGGTCTTGCCGTGGTCGACGTGACCCATGACGGTGACGATAGGCGGACGAGGTTCGAGATCCTCTTCCGAGTCCTCGACCTGCGCGATGGCCTCGACAACCTCGGCCGACACGAACTCGGTCTTGAAACCGAATTCCTCGGCCACGATGTTGATGGTCTCGGCGTCGAGACGCTGGTTGATTGAAACCATAACGCCCAGGTTCATGCAGGTACCGATTACCTTGTTGATGGGCACATCCATCATCGAGGCAAGGTCGTTGGCGGTCACGAACTCGGTGAGCTTGAGCACCTTCGACTCTGCGGCTTCTGCGGCGGCGGCCTCGCGTTCGCGCTCGGCGATAGCCTCGCGTTTCTCCTTGCGCCACTTCACGCCGCGTTTCTGCCCTTTATCTTTCGAGGTGAGGCGGGCGAGAACCTCCTTCACCTGTTTCTGTACATCTTCTTCGTTGACCTCGGTGTGGCCTGCCTGCGGACGGTTGTTGCCGCGGTTACGGCCACCGCCGTTGCCGTTATTGTTGCCGCGGCCCTGGCCGTTGCGGTTATTGCCGCCACGGTTGTTGCCGCCGCCGTTGCCCCCCTGTTCGCGGGCGGTCTTCTCGATGTCGACTTTCTCTTTCGAGCCGATGCGCTTACGTTTCTGACGCTCGGCATTGTTGCCCCCCTGGCCCTGGCCCTCGCGGGCTTTGGCAAGGCGCTCGTTGCGGCGCTCCTCTTTGGTCTTTTTCTTGGGACGGGTGGTCTGGTTGATGGCCGAGAGGTCAATCTTGCCGACAACGTTGATGGTGGGGCGGTCTTTGGGGATGCCGAGGGTGAACACCTCGGGTTCGGCCGACTTTGATTCGGGCGCCGTCGTCTCTTTTGCGGGCGCGGGTGCCGGAGCGGCCGCAGGCGCCGGTGTTTCCTTGACAGGCGCCGGTGCTGGTTTCTCGGCGCGGGGTGCCGGGGCCTGAGCGGGAGCCGCCGGTTTTGCCGGAGCGGCGGGAGCCTCAGCCTTGACCGGGGCGGCCGGAGCCGGTTTTGCCGGTTCAGGTTTCACGGCGGGCTGTTCGGCCGGCTGTTTCTCGGCCACAGGCGCCGGTGCCGGAGTTTCGGCCGGCTTTTCGGGTGCGGGTGCGGACTTTACCTCGGGTGCGGCGGCAGGGGCCGGAGCCGGCGCGGCCACGGGTGCAGGTGCGGGTGCAGGCGCCGGCTCGACAATCCTGGGTGACGTGGGGTTGCCCTTGCTGTCGAGCTCGATCTTGCCGAGAATCCTGGGCTTGTTTATTTCAGAGGTCAGTCTGATCTCCTCGGGTTCGGCCGGTTTGGCGGGACGGGCCTTCTCGCGCTGCTGCTGACGCTCGTTCGAGAACTTTTCAGATTTTGTCTTAAGGTCCTGGTCGCTTTTGAATTCCTTCACGAGGATATCGACGACGTCATCTTCAACGCGGGCGTTGGGGTTGTCGTCGACGGTGATGTCTTTTTTCCTGAGGAACTCAACGGCCGTAGAGAGGGAAATATTGAGGTCCTTGGCTATTTTGCTTATTTTAGTTCTCGCCATGTAGATAATTTGGTTTTATAGAAGGTTTGGAGAGAGTCGCCGGAACAGCGCGGCGCGGTTCCGGCCGGGGCAACAGCCCGTTGTGCCGCCAGTGCGGGGAGTCCTGTCAGGCAGGAGCCTCCGTCTCGGGCGACTCGGGTGCCGCAGGAGTTTCGGGTGCCGGAGCAGGGGCGGGTGCCGGGGCGGCGTCGGTATCGTCTTCGAACTCGGCTTTCAGAATCTCGAACACATTGTCGACGGTCTCCTCCTCGAGGTCGGCACGGCGTGCGATCTCGTCTTTGGGAGTATTGAGCACGGCCTTGGCGGTAACGAGGCCAATCTCCTTGAGAGCCTCGATTACCCAGTCGTCGATCTCGTCCTTGAACTCATCGAGGTAGATATCCTCCTCGTAAGCCTCGTCATTGTCGCGGTAAACGTCGATGACATAGCCGGTGAGCATCGAGGCAAGCTTGATATTGAGGCCGCCCTTGCCGATTGCAAGCGAGACCTGGTCGGGCTTGAGGAACACCTCGGCTTTCTTCTCGTTCTCGTCAAGACGGATAGACGACACCTTGGCGGGCGAGAGGGCGCGCTGTATGAAGAGCGACTGGTTGGCTGTGAATGGGATGACGTCGATGTTCTCGTTGCGGAGCTCGCGGACGATGCCGTGGATACGCGAACCTTTCACGCCGACGCATGCGCCGACGGGGTCGATGCGGTCATCGTAAGACTCGACGGCGATCTTGGCGCGCTCGCCCGGGATGCGGGCCACGGCGCGAATCGAGATGAGACCGTCGTGAATCTCGGGAACCTCAAGTTCGAAAAGGCGGCGCAGGAAGTTCTCGTTGGTGCGCGATACGGTGATCTTGGGGTTGTTGTTATTGTTGTCGACGTTGGCGATGACGGCGCGGATGGTCTCGCCCTTGCGGAAAAAGTCGCCGGGGATAGCCTGGTTCTTAGGAAGGAGCAGCTCGTTCTTGTCATCGTCGAGCAGCAGGGTCTCGCGCGACCATGTCTGGTAGACCTCGCCGGTGACAAGCTCACCCTCGAGATCCTTGAATTTCTTGTAAACGGCCTCTTTCTGCAGTTCGAGAATCTTCGACTGCAGAGTCTGGCGCAGGGTAAGGATGGCGCGGCGGCCGAAGTCGGCGAAAATGATTTCCTTGGTGTGCTCCTCGCCGATCTCCACCTCGGGGTCGTCATCGGCGCGTGCGTCGGTGAGCGCGATCTGGAGGTTGGGGTTCTCTACCTCGCCGTCGGGCACGACCTCGAGATTCTGGAAGATCTGCACGTCGCCCTTGTCGGGGTTCATGATGACGTCGAGATTCTCGTCGGTGCCAAACATCTTGGCGAGCACGTTGCGGAACGATTCCTCGAGCACGCTTATCATTGTGGTCTTGTCGATGTTCTTGAGTTCCTTGAACTCGGCAAACCGCTCGACCATATTCGGAGTTTCCTCTTTCTTAGCCATTTGGTGTATATGGTTTTATGTAACGGCGGCTCAGAACTCGAGCAGCACGTTTGCTTTTTTTACAGAATCGAATGGAATGTCAATATCCGTGTCGGTCATCACGGGGCGTTTCCGGCCCGGCTCCTTGACCTTCTGCGAGACGCGGAGCACGAAACCGCTGTCGGCAAGCGAGGCGAGCACACCCTTGAGCTTGCGCCCGTCGGTGGTGAGCACCTCGATTTTCCGGCCTACGTTCTTCTCGTACTGGCCGCGCACCTTGAAGGGGGCGGTAAGGCCGGCCGAGCCGACCTCAAGCTCGTAATCCTCGACGTCGCGGTCAAACTCCTGTTCAATACCGCGCGTGATGCGGACGCACGTGTCGATGTCGAGGCTGTGGGGCGAGTCGATCTCGACGACAATACGGTTGTCGGGGCTTACGGTCACATCGACCAGAAATATGTCAGTACCCTCGCAGAGGCGCCCGACACATGCCTTGATGTCGTTTTTGTCAATCATTGTTCCGGATATTACAGAGAGGGCGCACATGACTGTACCCTCATAAAGAAATGGAGGAAGCCGTGTAGCTTCCTCCGATAACTGAGTGCAAAATTAATGATTTTTTGGCGTGGATGCAACTGTTTTGGCATTGTCGCGCCCTGTATCGTCAACAGAATCGTTTGATTTAACACTTGAGGTAAGCTTTTTAATAATATTTAACGAAGACCTGTGCTTTATGATAAGGCTCGTCAGATAGACTGTGAAGAGCGGGAACATGATCAGCCCCATGAACGAGACTACGAATGACAGGATTTTCCCCGACACCGTCACCGGCATCAGTGTACTCCCCATTGTGGTGGCCTGCATCAGACACCACCACAGGGCGTCGAAGAAACTTGTCACGCCGGGATTGACGGGCTGTTCGCGCTCATAGAATATCAGCGCGGCAAAATATATCGTGAGAACGAGAATAGACAGATAGCTGAAGAACATTCCAGTTATGCGGTTTGCCACGATATACTCGAGCACTATGACCAGAGCCAGGACACCCCGTGCCAGCGGCACGAACCGGATGAAATAGAGCACGTCGGGCGACATCGGGATGTTGTACTGTCCTATGATATTGAGATACGGCACCGACAGCAGCAGAAACAGCCAGCGGCGGCGCCAGAACGAGGCGCGGCTCCCTGCCGGGGTGAGTCCCAGCTCAATGAAGAAGTCGGCTATGAATACCAGGCACACCACCAGCTGGAACCGCATGTAAAGGCGGCTCTCGAGAAAAGGCACGGACTTGAAGGTGTCGACCGAAATCACGAGAATCAGCAACACTGAAAGCACCAGCACCAGGGCATGGAACCCGTCGAGCGCGAGCCGTCGTGCACGCGGTCTGTCAATTGAAACTTTCATCCCTCGGTAGTTTTCAATAAAACAAACCTCGGGGCACAAAAGTTAGCGGATGCGCCAGAATGCGCAAACAAGCTGTTTTGGCACAGGATTACGATGACATCATTGTAGGGTCGCTACATGTAGCGACCGATTATCGGTTGGATTTCAGCGGTTTGCTCACTCTGCTCAGTGGCGGTCGCTACATGTAGCGACCCAATGCTATTAACTTAACAGATGTGGGCGT